>JAKLIU010000174.1 GCA_022709445.1 Spirochaetota bacterium
CCGACGAGTTCGCGGTTATCGTAGAGCCAGCAGATGCGGTCTACCGCGTAGAGCACCTGACTCATCGTAAACACGCGTCTTGGCAGCGCGAGGCGCAGCAATTCCATGCTCGCGATGGGTTCCGTTCCGTCCGGCTCGCGCTGCTCGGGGACGGTGACGACGGCCAGCCCCAGGTCCGACATGACGCGCTCGAAGTGGAGCGCCCCGGTGCCGTGCAGGGGCGTGTAGACGATCTTGACGTCCCGCGCCATGGACTTGAAGAGCTCCGGGCGGAACAGGCGCGACTTGACCATGGCCACGTAGGGCTCGTCGATCTCGCTGTCGATGATGCGCAGGAGGCCCTTGGCGAGGGCTTCCTCCCGGGACATGGTCTTTATGGAGGAGACCGCGTTCACGCGGGCGATGATGCCCTCGTCGTGGGGGGCGATCACCTGGGCGCCGTCGTTCCAGTATGCCTTGTAGCCGTTGTAGGCGGGCGGGTTGTGGCTGGCGGTCACCACGATGCCCGTGTCCGCGCCCAGGCGCCTGATGGCGAAGGACAGCTCGGGGGTGGGCCGGAGCGCGCTGAACAGGTATGCCGTGATGCCGTTGGCGGCGAAGATCAGGGCGCTGTCCAGGGCGAACACGTCCGAGTAGCGCCGGGAATCGTAGGCTATGCAGGCGGACAGGGGCTTGCCGGTGACCGTGGCGTTCAGGTAGTCGCACATGCCCTGGGTTGCGCGGCGCACCACGTAGGAATTCATGCGGTTGTAGCCGCCTCCTATGACGCCGCGCAGGCCCCCGGTGCCGAATTCCAGGTCCCGGTAGAAGCGGTCCTCCAGCTCCTTCCAATCCTCGGCGGCCAGCAGGGTCTCCACTTCGGCCTTGAAGGCGGGGTCGCTCTCCCGGGCGAGGTAATCGCGGGCGCGTTCGAGTATCTTGTTCCTGTCCATCTGGCTGACCTCCATGCGTTGTCCGTCAAGTATAGCGGTTTGTCCGCGCCGGGTGAATGCGGAAAACGGAAAAAATCGGCCGGCGGGGCGCACCGGGACAGCTCGGGGCCGCTCAGGTCCCGGCCAGGGCCGGGATGTCCCCGATGGAGGAGGCCAGGAACTCGGCGCCGGCGGCCGACAGCTCCTCGCGGGTGCGGAATCCCCAGAGGGCCCCGACGGCGTGCATGCCCGCGGCGTTGGCAGTCAGCATGTCCACGTCGCTGTCCCCCACGAAACCGCAGTCATGGGGTTCGACGCCCATGGCCCGCGCGGCCTGGAGGGCTCCGGCGGGATGCGGCTTGATGGGCCGCTCCGCATGGCCGCCGAGCACCAGCGCGAAGCGTATGCCGGGGAAAAGATGCTCCACCACGGTACGGGCCAGGGCCTGGGGCTTGTTGGACACCACGGAGATGGGTATCCCCCGCGCGGAGAGCAGTTCGAGGGCCTCGCGGGTGCCCGGGTAGGGACGCGAGTCGCCGGCTCCCATGCGCTCGAAGACCGCCAAGGCCTCGTCGTGGAGCGTTTCAAGCTCGCCCGCGGCCGATGCGGGCACCGCCGCCTTGAGCAGGGTGTCCAGTCCGCCTCCCACCATGTAGCGGTACTCGTCCGCACTGTGCCCCGGCCAGCCGTGCCGTTCCAGGAAGCCGTTCATGCCGGCGGTGATGTCGCCGAGGGTATCCACGAGGGTGCCGTCCAGGTCGAAGATGAAAGCGCGTATCATGACGGCACTGTACCCCATTCAGCCTGCGGGATTCCAGCGGAATCTTGACGCTGAATGCAAGAAAAAGTCAGACCACAGAGACGCAGAGACACAGAGCGAAAGCAAGATGAAGGGCGCATGGCCGAATCGTTGCTTGGCTCAATTCCGATTTCTCTGTGCCTCTGTGTCTCCGTGGTTCAACTCACGGTTCCGGTTATTCCTTGAGGTCGTCGTCCTTGCCGCCTTTGGCGCGGAAGGTGGCTTCGCGCTCGTCGATCTGCTTCTCCAGGGTGGTGATCTGGAGGAGGGTGTCGCGCAGGGCGGGGGAGTCCTTGGTGACCGAGGACTGGCCCTTCTCCACCAGGGTCTCGTAGACGATGGCGCCCAGCTTGGCGGTCAGTTTCTGGGCCTGGGAGCGCAGCTGGATGATCTCCATCCTGAGCACGCCCATCTCGCCCCACTCCTTTGCCTTGTCGCCGGCCTTGCTCAGGACGTCCTTGGAAACGGCCAGTCCCTGCTCCACGAATTCCTTGATTTTGTCGGAAAATGCCATGACGGAAGCCTCCTCTGTCGATTTTTGTTCCACTGAGAAGATTCTACCCGAACCGGTGAAAAAGCAACCCGAATCGCTGCGGTATCGCGGTATTTTGCTTGACAAGCCCTCGGGCAGGCACTATATCCTGTGTGCGAACGCATTGGCGATACCAGAGCTGGTATGACTGATGCAGGAACCGTACCAAGTTAATCATGTCGCCCGTACCGTTTCCGGAGGATCCCGAACCGTGAGATGCCCCCACTGCCTGTCCATGGATGACCGCGTGACCGATTCGCGTACCCTCGCGAACGGCGAAAGCATCCGCAGGCGGCGCGAGTGCCTGGCCTGCGGTTTCCGCTTCACCAGCTACGAGCGCATCGAGGAAAAGCCCCTGATGGTGGTCAAGCGCGACGGCCGGCGGGAGCCCTACGACCGCGCCAAGCTGGAGCGGGGCATCCAGCGGGCCATAGAGAAGCGGCCGGTGTCCCAGATGTCCACGGAGAACATCCTCAACGAGATGGAGGACGAGGCGGCGATGCTCAGCAAGGGCTTCAACGAGGTGCCCAGCTCCGCCCTGGGCGAGATGATCCTGCACAAGCTCTACCAGCTGGACAAGGTCGCCTACATCCGCTTCGCCAGCGTCTACCGCAAGTTCGAGTCGATGGACGAGTTCATAAAGGAAATAGAGCGTCTCGAGGACGCGCGGGAGGGGGATTGACCATGGCGGAGGCCCAGCAAGTTTTTCCCGAGTGGCGCACGTTCTTCGGGACCAAGGACGACGGCGCCCGCTACGTGGCCAAGCGCACGGGCACCGTGGAGCGCTACGACCGCGGGCGCATAGCCTCCGCCGTCGAGAAGGCCTTCCGCGCGGTCAAGGGCGTCGCGGACCGGGAGCAGGTTGAGCGCATAGCCGCCGACGTGGAACAGCGCCTGGCCCTGATGCTGGCCGCGAGGCACCCCAATTCCATCCCCGCCATAGAGGAGATCCAGGACCTGGTGGAGACCGCCCTCATAGATGCGCGGGAGTCCCAGGTGGCCAGGGCCTACATCCTGTACCGGGCCAAGCGCGAGGCCGTGCGCGACGCCCAGAAGCTCATGCTGGACATCAATACCACCATGGACGGCTACCTGGCCCAGGTGGACTGGCGCGTCAAGGAAAACGCCAACGTCAACTACTCCCTGGGCGGGCTGATCCTGCACAATTCCGGCACGGTCACGGCCAACTACTGGCTCAGGAACATCTACACCGAGGAGATAGCCGAGGCGCACCGGAACGCGGACTTCCACATCCACGACCTGTCCATGTTCTCCGGCTACTGCGCCGGCTGGTCCCTGCGCCAGCTGATCGCCGAGGGCCTGGGCGGGGTGCCGGACAAGATCACCAGCTCGCCGTCCAAGCACCTGTCCACCCTCATCCAGCAGATGGTCAACTTCCTGGGCATCCTCCAGAACGAGTGGGCCGGCGCCCAGGCCTTCTCCAGCTTCGACACCTACCTGGCGCCCTTCGTCAAGATCGACTCGCTCTCGGACGCCGACGTCAAGCAGTGCATCCAGTCCTTCATGTTCGGGGTGAACACGCCCAGCCGATGGGGCAGCCAGGCGCCGTTCACCAACATCACCCTGGACTGGACCTGCCCGCCCGACCTCAAGGACCGGCCCGCCGTGGTGGGCGGGGAGGAACAGTCCTTCACCTACGGCGACTGCCAGGAGCAGATGGATTCCATCAACCGGGTGTTCATCGAGCTGATGCTGGGCGGCGACGCGGACGGGCGCGGCTTCCAGTACCCCATACCCACCTACAACGTGACCAAGGACTTCGACTGGGAGAGCCCCAACGCCCGGCTGCTGTTCGAGATGACCGCCAAGTACGGCACCCCCTACTTCCAGAACTTCGTGAACTCGGACCTGGATCCCGGCGACGTGCGTTCCATGTGCTGCCGCCTGCAGCTGGACAAGCGCGAGCTGCGCAAGCGCGGCGGCGGCCTGTTCGGCTCCGACGAGCTGACCGGCTCCATCGGCGTGGTCACCCTGAATCTGCCGCGCATCGGCTACCTGTCCGAGGGCAAGGGCGAGTTCTACCGCCGCCTGGACCGCCTCGTCGACCTGGCCGCTCTCAGCCTGTCCATGAAGCGCAAGGTCTGCTCGCGGCTCCTGGAGGGCGGGCTCTTCCCCTACACCAGGCGCTACCTCAGGAACTTCGACAGCCATTTCAACACGATAGGCCTGGTGGGCATGCACGAGTGCTGCCGCAATTTCCTCGGGAAGGGCATAGACGACCCGGCCGGCAAGGCCTTCGCGGAGGAGGTGCTGGACCACCTGCGCCGCAAGCTGGCCGACCTGCAGGAGGACTCGGGCGAGCTGTTCAACCTGGAGGCCACGCCCGCGGAGAGCACCTCCTACCGCCTGGCCAAGCACGACAAGACCCGCTATCCGGAGATCATCACCGCCGGAGAAGAGGAGCCGTACTACACCAACTCCACCCAGCTTCCGGCGGAGTACACGGAAGACCTGTTCGACGCCCTGGACCACCAGGAGTCCCTGCAGGGCCGCTACACCGGCGGCACGGTGTTCCACATGTTCCTGGGCGAGGCGGTGGAGGACTGGCGCGCGGTTCGGGACCTCGTGAAGGCGGTGTCCTACCGGTACCGCATCCCGTACTACACGGTGTCGCC
>JAKLIU010000175.1 GCA_022709445.1 Spirochaetota bacterium
TTCGTGTCCAAGGACATCAACGCCCGGGTGAAGGCCACCGCCCTGGGCATCCGCGCCGTCGACTACGAGAAGCAGAAGGTGGACATCGCGTCGCTGTACACCGGCGTGGTGGAGGCCGACGTGCCCGCCGAGCTCATCGCCATGTACGACGGCACCGGCACGGTCCCCTGGAAGGAAACCCTGAGGCCCAACCAGTACGCCATCCTCCGCTCGGGCGGCCAGGAGCGCATCGCCCGCTGGGACACGGCTGCCGGCATCCTGCGCGCCATCCCCGCCGAGCTGGGCTCCATCTCCGGCGTGTCGCCGCTCAACGCCAGGCAGCGCGTCGCCCTGGACCTGCTCATGGACGACAGCCTCCCCATCGTCACCCTGGTGGGCAAGGCAGGCACGGGCAAGACCCTCCTGGCCATCGCCGTGGGCCTCCGGAAGATCTACGACGAGAAGCGCTACGCCCGCATGCTGGTGTCCAGGCCCGTGGTGCCGGTGGGCAAGGACATCGGCTACCTGCCCGGCGAGAAGGGCGCCAAGATGGCCAACTGGATGCAGCCCATCTTCGACAACCTGGAGTACATACTGACCGTGCACAAGCGCGACAAGATCAAGAGCGTGGACCAGCTGCTCAAGGACAAGCTCATAGAAGTGGAAGCCCTGTCCTACATCCGCGGCCGCTCCCTGCCCAACCAGTACATCATCATAGACGAGGCGCAGAACCTCACCCCGCACGAGATCAAGACCGTCGTGTCGCGGGCGGGCGAGGGCACCAAGGTGATCCTCACCGGCGACCCGTACCAGATAGACAACATGTACCTGGACGCCAATTCCAACGGGCTGTCCTACCTGGTGGACCGCTTCAAGGGCCAGGCCGTCTACGGCCACGTCACCCTGCAGAAGACGGAGCGCAGCCTCCTGGCGGAGCTGGCCTCGGGGCTCCTGTGAGCGGGCCGTGAAGCTGGACTTCTGCCCCTCCTGCGCGCGCATCGTCCTCAGGGGCTTCGGCTACTGCCCCTACTGCGGCGCCGCGCTCAGGGCGGGCCCCGGCTTCGAGGAGGCCCTGCGCGAGCCCTTCGAGCGCCTGGCCGGCATGCAGGCGGATTTCCGCGGCCGCAAGATAGGGGAACTGCTCCTGGAGCTGGAGACCCTGGAGGCCGAGATCGACGAGATAGTCAGGGCCCTGTCCCCGGATGACGGGGAACGCTCGCCCGCTCCGTTGCCCCGCTGAGGCCCGCGGGTGTAGAATGCCCCGACCGCCGCAACGGGGCGGGCAAAAGGAGCGGACACACCATGTACGGAGCCATGCGCGACGAGCTCAAGGCCAAGCTCGCCCAGATCCGGGCCGACGGCCTCTACAAGAACGAACGCGTCATCACCACGCCCCAGGGCGCCCTCATCTCGGTCAAGGACGGGAAAGAGGTCATCAACTTCTGCGCCAACAACTACCTGGGCCTGGCCAACGACCCATCCATCCGCGAAGCCGCCAAGAAGGGCATGGACCAGTGGGGCTACGGCCTGTCCAGCGTCCGCTTCATCTGCGGCACCCAGGCGCCCCACAAGCAGCTCGAGAAAGCCGTCAGCGAGTTCCTGGGCATGGAGGACACCATCCTCTTCGGCTCCTGCTTCGACGCCAACGGCGCCGTCTTCGAGCCCCTCCTGGACCAGGACTGCGCCATCGTCACCGACAGCCTCAACCACGCCTCCATCATAGACGGCATCCGCCTGTGCAAGGCCGAGCGCTTCATCTGGGAACACAACGACTACAAGGACCTGGACGAGAAGCTCAAGGCCGCGTCCTCCAAGAAGATGACCCTCGTCGTGACCGACGGCGTCTTCTCCATGGACGGCGACATAGCCGACCTGAAGACCGTCTGCGACCTGGCCGAGAAGCACAAGGCCATGGTCATGGTGGACGACTCCCACGCCACCGGCTTCGTCGGCAAGACCGGCCGCGGCACCCACGAGCACAACGGCGTCATGGGCCGCGTGGACATCATCACCACCACCTTCGGCAAGGCCCTGGGCGGCGCGTCCGGCGGCTGCATATCCGGCAAGGCCGAGGTCGTCGAGTACCTCCGCCAGAAGGCGCGCCCCTACCTCTTCTCCAACACCCTCATGCCCTCCATCGTCGCCGGCACCCTGCGCACCCTGGAGATGCTCAGCGCCTCCACCGCGCTCCGCGACAGGCTGGAGTCCAACACCAGGCGCTTCCGCGAAGGCATGGCCAGGGCGGGCCTCGAGATCCGACCGGGCACGCACCCCATCACCCCGGTGATGCTCTGGGACGAGAAACTGGCGCATGCCATGGCCGACCGCCTCCTCGAGGAAGGCATCTACGTGATCGGCTTCAGCTTCCCCGTGGTGCCCCGCGGCAAGGCGCGCATCCGCGTGCAGATATCGGCCGCGCACACCGAGGCGCAGATCGACCAGGCCATCGCCGCCTTCGCCAAGGTGGGCGCGGAGCTCGGCGCGATAAAGAAGTAACTTGAATCCAGGGCGTCGCCGCCGGCCAGCCGGCGGCCGCGCTTTCCGCGGGTAGTCCTCGCCCCCGGTCCGGGGACTGCGGGCTACCCGCTCCAATCGCTGACGCATTCGGTATCGGTCTGTTTTTCGCGCGGGCGCGGATTCCCCCGCTCGCGCCATCTTCCCCCGGAGGCATTTCATGACCCGCATGCGCAACTGGGCGGCCGGGCTCGCCGTGTCGGCGATCTTCGGCTTCTCGTTCCTGTTCACCCGCAGCGCCCTCGACACCCTGGGAGCCGTGGAGCTCATGTTCTCGCGCTTCCTGGTTGCCGCCGTCCTCATGGCCGCGCTGGCGGCGCTCCGGGTGATACGCCTGGACTTCCGGGGCAAGCCCCTGGGCGTCCTCATACTCATGTCCTTCCTGCAGCCGGTGGCGTACTTCATCATGGAGACCCAGGGCGTACGCCTGTCCGCCACCAGCACCTCGGGCATCGTGCTGTCGGCCATACCGGCGGGAGCGGCCCTGCTCGCGGTGCCCATGCTGGGGGAGCGGCTCACGCCCCGCAAGCTGGCCTCGGTGCTGCTGGCCGTGGCGGGCGTCGCCCTGGTGGCCCTGGCCAAGGGCCGCGAGGCCCGGGCGCCCGGAGGAGAGGCCCGGATGGCGGGCATCCTCTTCCTGGGCGGGGCGGTGATCGTGGCCGTGTTCTACAACGTGCTGTCGCGCAAGCTGTCCGCCGACTTCAGCCCCGCGGAGATCACCTTCGCCATGATGTGGACGGGCGCCCTCGTCTTCGGGCTCACGCACGCGGTGATGTCCCTGGCCGCCGGCGCGCCGGTCCTGCCGCGCATCGGCCCGGACAACCTGGCGGCGGTGCTCTACCTGGGCGTGCTGTCCTCGGTGGCCGCCTTCTTCCTCATGAACTACAACCTGGCCAGGCTGCCGGCGGCCAGCGCCACGGTCTTCCTCAACCTGGTGACGGTGGTGGCCATAGCGGCCGGCGTCATGTTCCGCGGGGAACGGCCGGGCGCGCTGGAGTTCATCGCGGCCGCGATGATCCTCGTCGGCGTGACCGGCGCCAATTCGGGCGGACCAAAAAGAGCGGCGGATAAACCGGCGTCGTCCTGAGCCCGCGGTCGGACTGACCGGGCCGGATAGCAAAAAAAGGCCGCCAACCCCCGGGGGTGGCGGCCTTCGTCGTCCCGGACGGCCTGTCGTCAGAACGGCAGGAGCTTCTTTCCGTGCTTGTCCGCGAGCATCTCGGCCATGGCCAGGTAGAGGGCGGAGGCGCCGCAGACGATGCCTTCCCAGCCGGCGATGCGGCCGACCAGCTCGTTGCCGGTCCAGTCGCGGATCACCAGGAGCAGGAAGAGCAGGTCCAGGGAGCCGAACACGAAGGTGAGCACCCTGCTGGAATTGAGCGTGCCTATCGTCATGAACACGGAGAACAGGCCCCAGACGGCCAGGAACCAGCCCATCTCGAAGGCGCTCGGGGCGGCCATGAAGCCAAGCTTGGGGAACACCCAGGTGCCCACCAGGGCTATCCAGAAGAAGCCGTAGGAGATGAAGGCGAGCATGCCGAAGGTGTTGCCCTTCTTGAACTCGAGGATGCCGGCTATCACCTGGGCGGTGCCGCCGTAGAAGACGCCCATCACCATGATCATGGCGCTGACGGGGAAGAGGCCCGCGTTGTGCAGGTTCAGGAGGATGGTGGTCATGCCGAAGGCGGCGAGACCCAGCGGGCCGGGGTTGGCGTATTTGGTTTCCATGGGGGAAGCTCCTGGAGGGGACGCGTCGGGAGCCTGTGCGCGGACGGCGCGGCTCTCCATCCGCGCGCAATTCATACACGTTCGGCGGCGGGAAGGTCAAGGCTCGGCCACCCCGGCTTCGTTGACAACCGCGCGGGCTGCCGCTACCATGTCCTGCCGTGCGGGAGGCGGCGGCAAACGTGGCAATGAGCAAGAAACGCATCGCGGTCCTGGCCCTCGCGGCCGTGTTCGCCGTCCTCGCCATCCTGTTCGCTTCGCGCTCCTTCCGGGGTGCGGGGGCGGGCCGCTCGTCCCTGCTCGCGCGCTACTTCACGGCCCTGGAGGACGCGGATCCCGTCCTGCTCGATGAACTGGTCGCGGACGGCTTCCGCTCGGAACTGCCCCCGCTGGACCTGGCGCGCGGCGACTGGGAACTGTACAGCTTCGGCGACTCGCCCGGGGCGGGGGGCGACGGGCCCGGGACCCAGCGTTTCCTCCTGGTGGCCGGCGACGGCTCCGGGAAGCGCCGCGCCCTGCTGGCGGACATGGAGACCGCGCGCGAGGGCCTGGTGGCGGTGATCGCGGCCATCAGGCTGGTGGACGAAGGGCGCAGCCTCGCGCCCTGAGCCCGCCGGGCAGTTCCCCGATAAGCGCAGTCGG
>JAKLIU010000176.1 GCA_022709445.1 Spirochaetota bacterium
CCCCCGGGCCAGGAGGCGGGCCATGGCCGTCGCGGCCGCTCCCGGGCCGGGCAGGAAGGGCCGGTCCAGGACCAGTGCGGCGAGCTGCCAGGCCAGGGCCAGGCCCGCGAGCGCCAGGGCCATGCCGGCCCAGCGGGGCAGGCGGCGCATCATGCCGGTACCCCGGGCGCCGCGTCGCCCTTGAGCGCGGACCGTATGTCCCGGCAGGCTTCCAGGAATCGCGGATCGGCGCGGAAGTCCGGGGCGCCGGGAAGGAAGCGGGCCGCCGCCGCGTTCGCCGGGATGGAGAAGCGGGCGCGCATCCTGCCCGGGTTGCGGCCGCCCATGACGAACACGGTCCCGGCCAGGTACGCGGCTTCCTCTATCGAGTGCGTGACCAGCACGATGGTCATGGGGCGTTTCCTCCACAGGGCGAGGAGGAAGTCCTGGGCGGACTCCCTGGTGAGGGCGTCCAGGCTGGAGAAGGGTTCGTCCATGAGCAGGAGATCGGGCTCGGAGGCCAGGGCGCGGGCTATGGCCACGCGCTGCTTCATGCCGCCGGAGAGGGTTCCCGGCCAGGCGTCGCGCCAGGCCGACAGGCCCAGCTCGTCCAGGATGGGGGCGACGCGCCGCCTTCGTTCGCGGCGGCTGACGCCGTCCAGCTGCAGGGGCAGGGCGGCGTTGCCCTCCACGCTGCGCCAGGGCAGGAGGCCGAAGTCCTGGAACACCAGGGCGGTCCGGCGGTCGGGGCCGGCGACCGGGCCGCCGTGGGCGGCGATCTCCCCGGCGGACGGATGCAGCAGGCCGGCGGCCGCCCTGAGCAGGCTGGTCTTGCCGCAGCCGGACGGGCCGACGATCGCGGTGATTTCCCCGGGCTCGCAGGCGGCGGAGCAGTCCGCCACCGCTTCCACGCCGCCTTGGTACCGTATCGACACGGCCCGGAAGGCTACCATCCGGCGACGGCCCTCCCGTCGAGCATCTCGCGGGCCTTGATCTCGCGGGACAGGAGCCCGCGCGCGTTCATCCACTCCAGCACCGCCTCCACCTGGCTTTCGGCCGGCAGGGAGGGCTTGCGGTAGGCCACGAAGCTGTAGGAGGCGCGGGCCTCCTCGGGGAAGGATGCCTTCTCGACGAGGAAGTCCCGGTACTTGTCCGGATCGGCGTTGATGCGCTGGCGCGCGTCGTCGTAGGCGTGGTAGAGCTTCTTCACGTCCGCCAGGTGCCCGTCCACGAAGCGCTTGAAGAACAGCACCACGGCGGCGTCAATGCCCGCCTCGTCGGTGGTGGCCAGGATCCTGGCGCCGCGGGCGGCGGCCACCGACAGGAAGGGCTCGGGGAGGCCCGCCGCGTCCACCTGGCCGGCCAGCAGCATCTCCATGCGCACCGGCATCTTGGGCACGGCCGTGGTCGTCCATGCGTCGGAGGCCACGCCGGCTTCCGCCATCAGGGAGTCCACGGCGTACTGGATGATGGTGTTGGTGGACATGCCTATGCTCTTCCCCTTGAGGTCGGCGGGGGCGGCGGCGGCGGAACCGGGGGCCGCGGCGATGCCGTAGCGCCCGTCGGTGACGCTGGTCACCACCACGTCGAAGCCGCCGGCCGCGGAGAAGGCCGCCGCGAGCAGGTCGGAGATGGTCCCGTCCAGGCGGCCCGACTGCATCGCCGCGTCGCGTTCCTGGGCGTTCGCGAAGCTCACCAGCTCCACCTCGATGCCCTCCCGGGTGAAGAGGCCTTCATCGGCCGCCACCATGAAGGGCAGGGAATCCGCGTCCGGCATGATGCCGAGCCGGATGGGCGAGCTCTCCTCCGTGCGCGCGCAGGACGCGAGCGGGAGCAGGGCCAGCGCCAGGAGGAGGGGCGCGGCGGGGGTGTGGCGGGTTCCGTTCATGAAGGTTCTCCGTGGTGGTCGCCTGGGCGGGCGTCGCCCGTGGGGGCGCCGTCCCAGCGGGCGCACAGCGAGTGCGCCACGCCCAGGCGGTCGAGTATTTTCCCGGCCATGAAATCGACGAGCTCGTCGACCGTGGCTGGCCGGTGGTAGAAGCCCGGACTGGCGGGCATTATGGACGCGCCCGCTTCCGCGAGCGAGGACATGTTTCTCAGGTCGATGAGGGACAGGGGGGTCTCCCGGGGGACCAGGACCAGCGGCCGTCCCTCCTTGAGCGCGACGGCGCAGACGCGGTGGACCAGGTTGGCGCCCGCGCCCGAGGCGACCGCGCCCAGGGTGGACATGGAGCAGGGCGCGACCACGGTGCCGTCCAGGTGGAACGAGCCGCTGGCCACCGCCGCCGACAGGTCGGCGGGATCGTGGCGGCGGGAAGCGGGGATGCCGGCGCGGTCAAGCCAGCTTGCGGCGCCCTCCCCGGTCTCCGCGAGGGTCACCCGCGCGCCCCATGCCGAGAACAGGGCGTGCACCTCATGCCCGCCGGCGGACAGGGCGGAGAGGACGCGGAGGCCGTAGACTGATCCGCTCGCGCCCGTGACGCACACCAGGTAGCTGCCCATCGCCCTTCCTTCCGGCTCAGAAAACGTAGAGGTCCGCGGCGGCGGACGCCAGGACGACGAGGGGAATCACCTCGTTGATCGAGTAGCTGGCGATGCGGAGGTGCCGCTCGGTCCCGCCCCTCGACACCAGGTGCTCCGCGACCAAGAGGACGGCCGCCGCGGCGGTTCCCGCGAGCCAGGCCGCGCCCAGGTCCCAGAACAGGGGCATGGACGCCAGGGCGGCCACGGTGCCCAGGTGGCAGGCCGCGGACAGGAGCCGAGCCCCCCGCTCGCCGAAGCGCGCGGGAACCGAGTGTATACCCTCCCGCCGGTCAAAGTCGATATCCCGCAGGGCGTAGATGATGTCGAAGCCGGCCACCCAGAGCGCCACCGCGGCGGCCAGGGGGAAGTAGCGGAGCTCGAAGCGCCCGGAGAGGGCCAGGAAGGCCCCCATCGGGGCGGCGGCGCAGGCGAGGCCCAGCCAGAAATGGCAGAGCCAGGTGAAGCGCTTGGAGTAGGAGTAGCCGCCGACCAGGACCGCCGCCACCGGCAGGAGGGCCGCGCAGAGCGGGTTGAGCAGGGCGGCCGCGGCGACCGTCACCGCTCCCGAGACCAGGGCGAACAGGAGCAGGGAGTTCCGGGACAGGAGCCCGGCGGGGAGGTGCCTGCCGGCGGTGCGCGGGTTCCTGGCGTCGATGCGGGCGTCTATCACCCGGTTGAGCGCGTTGGCGGCGTTCCGTGCGCCGGCGGCGGCGAGCAGGATCAGCGCGGTGTCGACGAGGGGCGGCCTGCCCCCGCTTTCCAGGAGCAGCGCGATGACGGCGAAGGGCAGGGAGAACAGGGTATGCCTGATGATCACCGCGTCGCCCAGCATGGCCAGGGTCGAGCGGGGCCTGGCCGCGGCGGCCAACGCGGCGGGAACCGGTCCGGCGGTACCCGGTCCGTCGGTGCCCGACGGATCAGAGCCCATAGTCGGCCCAGCGCCGGTCCACCAGGTCCCGCACCGCGCCGTCCATCGCCAGGGCATCCGGCCACGGCCGCTCGTGGCCCTCATCGGGGCCCTTGGCCGTGGCGTCTATGCCCAGCCTGGTGCCGAAGCGGGGCAGGGGCGAGCTGTGGTCCAGGGCGTCCAGCGGGCCGTCCGAGAACACCAGGTCGCGGCGCGCGTCGATGTTGTTGAAGGCCTTCCAGGCCACGGTGGAGGTGTCGGCGGGGTTCACGTCGGCGTCCACCACCACGATGAGCTTGGTGTACATCATCTGGCCCATGCCCCACATGAAGTTCATCACCTTGCGTGCCTGGCCGGGGAAACGCTTCTTGATGGAAACGATGACGCAGTTGTGGAACACGCCCTCCAGTGGCATGGACAGGTCCACGATCTCCGGGCACATCTGCTTCAGGAGGGGAAGGAACAGCCGCTCGGTGGCCTTGGCCATCCAGCAGTCTTCCTTGGGCGGTATGCCCACGATGGTGGCCGGGTAGACCGGGTTCCTGCGGCGCGTGATCCGCTGCAGGTGGAAGACCGGGTAGTCGTCCTCCAGCGAGTAGTAGCCGGTGTGGTCCCCGAAGGGTCCCTCCCTGCGGGTTTCCTCAGGGTCGACGTAGCCCTCAAGCACGAACTCGGCGTCCGCGGGCACGTCCAGGTCCGAGAGGGTGGCCTTGGCCATGGCCGCGCCCTTGCCCCGCAGGAAACCGGCGAACATCATCTCCCAGACGCCCTCGGGCAGGGGCGCGGTGGAGGCGTAGGTGACCGCCGGGTCGCAGCCCAGGGCCACGGCCACCGGCATGCGCTGACCGCGCTCGCGGTATTTTTGGAAGAAGTGCGCGCCGTCCTTGTGCAGGTGCCAGTGCATGCCGGCGGTCCGGTCGTCGTAGACCTGCATGCGGTACATGCCCAGGTTCTGCGCCCCGGTCTCAGGGTCCCGCGTGCACACGAGCGGCAGGGTCAGGAAGCGGCCGCCGTCCTTGGGCCAGCACTTGAGCACCGGCAGGCTGTCGAAGCCGGACTCGTCGTCCTTGACCTCCTGGCAGATCGGCCGCGCGACGCGGCGCGGCAGGAGGCTCAGGGCGACCGGCAGCTTGGGCAGGGCTTCCGGGGCGGCGCGGAGGATGCTGAAGTCGCGCAGTTGCCCGAAGGCCCAGGCGATCAGGTCTTCGATCTCGCGGGCCTTGGCGTCCAGGGTCTTGGCACCGAAGGCCAGGGCCATGCGGGACTCGCTGCCCATGGCGTTGATGAGGAGGGGCCAACGCGAACCCTTCACCTTCTCGAAGAGGAGGGCCGGGCCGCCCCCGGGCATGCGCATCACCCGGTCGGCTATCTCGGTGATCTCCAGCTCGGGATCCACCTGATAGATTCCGTCGCTCTCGCCCGCG
>JAKLIU010000177.1 GCA_022709445.1 Spirochaetota bacterium
TACCGTGAAGCCCAAGATCCCCCAAGCCCTGCTTCCCCTCGAGGAAATGGCGCACAACCTCTGGATATCGTGGAACTTCGACGCGATCATGCTGTTCATACGGCTGGACTACGACGTCTGGTCCAAGTCCAACCAGAACCCGGCCAAGATGCTGGGCATGGTACCGCAGGAGCGCTTCGAGGCCATGGCCGCCGACGATTCCTTCCTGGCAGCCCTGCGCGAGGTCCATGACAAGTTCAAGGCCTACAAGGACGGCCAGCCCTGGTACAAGGGCGGCCACAAGGAATCGGTGGCCTACTTCTCCATGGAATACGGCATGGACATCTCGCTGCCCATCTATTCCGGGGGCCTGGGGATCCTGTCCGGCGACCACATGAAAACCAGCTCGGACCTGGGCCTGCCCCTGGTCGGCGTGGGCCTCCTGTACCGGCAGGGCTACTTCCGCCAGTACCTGAACGCCGACGGATTCCAGCAGGAGGAGTACCCGGAGAACGACTGGTACAACATGCCGGTCCGCCAGTGCCAGACCGACAAGGGCGACCCGGTCAAGATCGCCGTGGAGATGGCCGGGGAGCACATCGTCGCCCAGGTCTGGGAGGTGATGGTCGGCCGATCGTCGCTGTACCTCCTCGACACGAACATAGAAGAGAACACCCCGGCCAACCGCACCATCACCGCGGCGCTCTACGGCGGCGACAAGGAAGTCCGCATACGGCAGGAGATACTCCTGGGCATAGGCGGCATCAGGGCCCTGCGCGCCGTGGGCGTCAACCCGGCGGTCACGCACATGAACGAGGGCCACGCGGCCTTCCTGGGCCTGGAGCGCGTGCGCGAGATCATGACGGCCAAGGGCTTCAGCTTCGCGCAGGCTGCCCAGGCGGTGTGGCCGACCAACATCTTCACCACGCACACCCCGGTGCCCGCCGGCAACGAGCGCTTCGGCATCGACCTGATGGACAAGTACTTCAAGTCCTGGGCGCACGAGCTGGGACTGGACTGGAAGGCCTTCCTGGCCCTGGGCCGCGAACGGCCCGACGACGACGCTGAACCCTTCTGCATGACCATCCTGGCGCTCAAGCTGTCGGCCTACGCCAACGGCGTGTCGGAGCTGCACGGCCACGTGTCCCGCGACATGTGGAAGGCCATCTGGCCCGGCCTGCCCCGCGAGGAAGTCCCCATCGGGCACGTGACCAACGGCGTGCATCCCCGCACCTGGATCTCCTACACCATGCTGGAGCTCCTGGACCGCTACTTCGGGCCGCGCTTCGCGGAGGACCCGACCAACCTGTCCACCTGGGACCGCATCGACCGCATCAGCGACGAGGAGCTGTGGCGCACCCACGAGCGCAGGCGCGACCGCCTGGTGGCCTTCGCGCGCGACCGGCTGCGGAGGCAGATGCGCCGCGTCGGCGTGTCGGAGAAGGGACTGGTGCGCGCCGACGACGCCCTGTCGCCCTACGCCCTGACGCTCAGCTTCGCGCGCCGCTTCGCCACCTACAAGCGCGGCGACCTCCTCCTGTCCGACCCGGACCGGCTGATCAAGCTCCTGTCGCACCGCGAGCACCCCATCCAGATGATCTTCGCGGGCAAGGCCCATCCGCACGACCTGCCGGGCAAGGAGATCATCAAGGAGATCGTGCACTTCTCCCGCCGCGACGACGTGCAGAGCCGCATCGTGTTCCTGGAAGACTACGACATGACCATGTCCCGCTACATGACCAGCGGCTCGGACGTGTGGCTCAACACGCCGAGGCGGCCCCTGGAGGCCTCGGGCACCAGCGGCATGAAGGCCGGCATGAACGGCGTCCTCAACTGCTCGGTGCTGGACGGCTGGTGGGCGGAGGGCTACTCCGCGGAGAACGGCTGGGCCGTGGGCAAGGGCGAGGAGTACGCCGACACGGAATTGCAGGACGAGGTGGAGTCCAAGGCACTCTACGATCTCCTGGAACGCGAGATCATCCCCATGTTCTACGAGCGGGGACGGGACGGCCTGCCCCGCGAGTGGATACGCTGGATGAAGAATTCCATACGCGACACCGGCAAGCAGTTCTGCACGCACCGCATGCTCATGGAGTACACGGACAAGTACTACCTGCCCGCCCTGGAGAATTCCCGCAAGCTGGCCGCAGGCGATCTCCAGGCGGCCAAGGCGATCTCCGACTACCTGGACGCGGTCAGGGCGGAATGGCACTCCGTGCTGGTGGAGGACGTGCGTTCCACCGCCCGTCCCGTCATGGACCGCGGCGACACGGTCACCCTGGAGGCCCGCGTGCGCCTGGGCAAGCTCTCTCCCGAGCAGGTCCTGGTGGAGCTCTACCACGGCCCGGTCGGCAGCACCGGGGAGATCTACGAGCCCAGGCGCGTGGAGATGAAGGCCGTGAAGTCCCAGGGCGGCGCCCACGAGTACTCGGTGCAGGTGTCCTGCGAGGTGACCGGCCAGCATGGCTACGCGGTCAGGGTGCTCCCCAGGCACGCCGAGCTCGTGCATCCCTACGTGCCGGGACTGGTTCGCTGGCAATAGGAGTCCCCGGACGCCGGAACGGCGTCCGGGGACATCGCGATTCGGGGCGTGGCCCCGAATTGCGGGTTGGGTACAGGAACCTTGGACAGGACTCCGAATCGCGGGTTGGATCGGCGCGACATGGGGGCGTGGCCCCGAATCGCGGGCGGGATCGGCAGATTGGATGGAAGAGCGCGCGATGGGCGCGCTTTTCCTTTTTTGGAGGCTTGCGATGAAGGATGGGACGAGTTCGGCGCTCCGGACGCCCTGGGCTGATACGGTAGACCTGGATGCTCCTTTGCCGGACTACCCGAGGCCGGAACTGGTACGCGAGCGCTGGCTGTCGCTCAACGGTCGGTGGGACTATGCGATCCGGCCGTCCGGCGACGGCGCGCTGTCCGGGGAAGCGGAGCCTGAAACCTTCGACGGCGGCATCATCGTGCCGTTCGCCGTGGAAACCGCCCTGTCCGGGGTGGGCCGGGCCCTTCAGCCGACCGAAACGCTCTGGTACCGGAGGACCTTCCGGATTCCCGCCGGCTGGGAAGGTGAACGCGTCGTCCTGCGCTTCGAGGCGGTGGACTGGAGCGCCGCGGTATGGGTCGACGGAAGGCTCCTGGGCGGGCATGAGGACGGTTACCTGCCGTTCGGTTTCGAGCTGCCCGAGGGCTGCGGGGACGGGGAGCACGAACTCACGGTCGCGGTGCGCGATCCCGGGGACTCGGGCATGCAGGAGCGCGGGAAGCAGGCCCTGAAACCGCGCGGCATACTCTACGCAGCCACCAGCGGCATCTGGCAGACCGTGTGGCTCGAACCCCTGCCTCGCGGCAACTCGATCACGGGCATGGCTTCCACGACGCTGGCCGACCTGTCCGGGGCCGTCCTCACGGTGCATGCGGAGCTGCCCGCGGAGCTCAGGCTGTCGGTGGACCTGCCGGGCGGCGGGTGTCTGCGCCTCCCGGGACGGAGCGGGGAGCCGGTCACCGTCACCCTGCCCGATCCCCGGCCCTGGTGCCCGCGCGACCCGTACCTCTACCGCCTCACGGTGGAGCTGATTGGGGGCGGGGGCGTCCGGCTGGACCGCGTCGAGTCGTACTTCGCGGTCAGGAACGTGGACCTGGGGCTCATCCCCGGGGCGCCTCCGGTAATCGCGCCGGCCATCCGGCTGAACGGCGAGCCGCTGTTCCTGCACGCGCCCCTGGACCAGGGCTACTGGCCGGAGAGCGGCATGACGCCGCCCTGCGACGAGGCCCTGGTCTTCGACATCCGGTCCATGATGGAACTGGGCTTCAACGGCCTCCGCAAGCACGTGAAGATCGAGTCGCGTCGCTTCTACTGGCACGCGGACCGCCTGGGCATGGCGGTAATCCAGGATGCCGTCTCCGGCGGCGTCAACCGGGCGGGCAGGCGCGGGGACGCGGGCACGGCCCTGGCCATGTTCCTCGGGTTCAGTTTCAAGGACGATGGCGCGCGGGCCCATGCCGCCGCCGGCAGGTCGGACGCCGACCGGCGCGCCGCCTTCGAGCGGCAGCTGGCCGGCATGGTCGGGCTGCTCGGCGGTCATCCATCCGTCATCATGTGGACGCTCTTCAACGAATCCTGGGGGCAGTACGACTCGGTCCGCCTGGAGCGCTTCCTGCGCGAGCTCGATCCGACCCGGCTGGTCGACGCGGTGTCCGGCTGGTACGACCGCGGCGGCGGGGATTTCCGCAGCCGCCACGTGTACTTCACCCGCCTGCCCGCGCCTCCGGGGCGCGACCGCCGCCCGTACTTCATCTCGGAGTACGGAGGCTACAACCTGGCCGTGCCCGGCCACCTGCACGATTCCGGGCGCAGGTTCGGCTACCGCTTCCTGCGCGACCCCGGCGAGCTGATGTCCGCGTGGACCGCCCTGGTGCGCGGCCAGCTGATCCCCCTCGTAGCCAGGGGACTCCGCGCCGCCGTCTACACCCAGCTGTCGGACGTGGAGACGGAGACCAACGGTTTCTGGACCTGGGACCGCAGGCGGCTCAAGTTCGACGCGGAGGCGGTTCGCGCCTTGAACGGGGAGCTGTACGCTGCTTTCGCCCGGCTGTCCGCGGGGGCCGGCTGAGCGTTCCGGCGCTTCAGGCGAGGATCAGGCCCGCGACCGCCAGGGGAAGCGCCAGCGCCGTGCCGTGCAGGGTCGCAGCCGCCAGGTACGACAGCTCCGCCCTGCCCGGCGATACGGGCAGGAGACGAACCCGGGCGTGGAAGGGCGCGGAGGTCGACAGACGGGCCAGGGCCGATGCCGCGGGGAGCAGGAACGCGAGCGCGGCGGCCGCGGCCGGCACGAGGGGCGCCG
>JAKLIU010000178.1 GCA_022709445.1 Spirochaetota bacterium
GGATCCTTCTCATAGGGGCGTTCGTACAGGTACATGGCCGCGGCGTCGGCGTAGCGGTCGATGGCCAGGGGTATCTCGGGGATGTCGCGGTCGTATGCCCGCCAGCAGTCGGTCTGGAAACGCCTGGCCATCCTGCGCAGGTGGCGGTCGCGCTTGACCAGGCGGTTGAGGAGGAACCCCGCCTGCTCCACGTCCTTCGGGCCGATCACGTCAGGCCAGTCGTTCCCGCCTGATCCTGCACTTCATGGACAGCATGGCGTAGCCGGAGGACAGGTCCTCGTTCTGCACCACGATGTCGTCGGGAGTCTTCAGCTTGGCGTTGGTGAAGTTCCAGATGGCCTTGATGCCGGCGGCCACCAGCCGGTCGGCGGACTCCTGGGCGTTGGCGAAGGGCACGGTGAGCACGGCGACGAGGATGCCCATCTCGCGCACGCGGTCGTCCAGCTCGGACATCGGGTAGACCGGCGCGTCGAACTTGTCGGCCCCGGTCTTGGCCGGGTCCACGTCGAAGGCCGCGATGAAGTGGAGCCCGTGCTGCCTGAAGCCGGGAAAGCCCATCAGGGCCGAACCGAGGTTGCCGGTGCCCACCACGATCGCGTCGACGCGCTTGTCCCAGTTGAGGTAGGCCTCGATGGCATGGATGAGCGGCTCCACGGGGTACCCGCGCTTGGGCTTGCCGCTGATGCCCGTGATGGCGAGGTCCTTCCTGACCTGGATGGGTTCCAGGTTCAGTTCCTGCGCGATGATGGTTCCTGAAATGTACTCGTCCCCGGTCTCCCGCGCCTGCTTGGCGATCAGCAGGTACGAGGGCAACCTGCGCACGGACGGAGCGTACGATACCTTCATCTTGACCATGGCGCGTTCCTGGGAGTCAGGATTCCTTCCTGCAGGGAAGGGAAAGCTCAAATGCTATCGATACGGAATGATACCGTATCTAGGGAGGATACTGCGTGTAATGGAAGAAGGCAAGACAAAACCTATACGAAGCCGCATGGCGGCAGGCGGTCAAAGTAAAGCCCCGTGGAAAAAGGAGGTAAAACCACGGGGCTTTGTGCGGAGCCGCGGACGGCACCACGGTATGAATATACATACTGAACCGGTTTTATGCAAGGCGATGGGGATTTTCCCATCGCGCGCTGCCGGATTTGCAGTCCGCCCGGCGTCGCACTATGCTGGTAAGGTATTTCACAATATCGACAGTATGGGAGTAAGCATGCGTGTCACCACCAAGGGCCGGTACGCTCTGCGGGCTGTCATCGCCCTGGCCGGCTTGAGCGAGGCCGATCGACCCGTATCAATCAAGACAATATCTGAAAAAGAAGGCATCTCACCCGAGTTCCTCGAGCAGATCTTCTTCAAATTGCGCCGGGAAGGCTTGATACAGTCCGTCCGCGGACCCGGAGGCGGGTTCTACCTGGCCAGGCCGGCCGCCGAGATCACCCTCAAGGACATCATCGATTCCTCGGGTGAGGGCGTGGGCATAGCCCCCTGCGTGTGCGGCAAGGAAGCCGAGTGCGACAGGGAGGAAGACTGCGCGGCGGGCTCCGTGTGGCGCGAACTGGCCGGCAGCATAGACGACTACATGAAGGGCGTCAGCCTGGCTTCCATGCTCGGGCGGGACTGAAACCGCTTCACTCGGCGTCAGCCCAGGCTTCCATGGACAGCCGCTGCTCCTCGTCTATCACCCCCAGCTCCCGGCACAGGGCGAACAGCTCCCGCACGTGGAAGAACGGGTGCAGGGCCACGCCTTCCGCCTCCATGTCCCGCCGGCCCTGCCTGCCCCGCTCGATGAGCACGGACAGGTGCTCCACCGCCAGGCCCTCCGCGCGCAGGATGGCCAGGGCTTCCAGCTTGGAGGCTCCGGTGGTGATCAGGTCGTCCAGGAGCAGGACTTTCTCCCCTGCCTTGAAGGCGCCTTCCACCCGAACGCCGGTGCCGTGGTCCTTGGCCGGCATGCGCGGCCAGATCATGGGGATGCCCGTCTTGAGCGAGACCGCGGTGGCCAGGGGCAGGGCCGCGGCCGGGATGCCGGCGATTCGGTCGAAGTGCAGTCCCCGCACGGTGGAGGCGTAGGCGGAGGCCACGGCATCCAGGAGGACGGGATCCGCGATCACGCGCCTGAGGTCCACGTAGAAGGGCGATACCTTTCCGCTCTTGAGGGTGAAGCTCCCGGTCTTGAAGCAGCCCGTTTCCACGAGGCCCTTCATGATCCTCAGCCTGAGCGCGGACTCCAGGTCCATGCCGCGCCCCGTCACGGCGCGCGCCGGTTTCACGGCGACCGCCCCGGCGGCGCGTTGCATGTCCTCGACCAGGGCGCGGGCGGCCGCCGCCGGATCGGGGGCGTCGGCGACCGAACGCGCCGCCACCGGGATGAGGCCCATCCCGTCCGCGCGGGCGCCGGCCGCCCAGGCCGACGCGATATCCCCGCCCTGCGCGCCTATGCCGGGCGCCAGGAGCCAGGCCCCGGGAGCCGCTTTCCTGACCGCCGCCAGGCCGACGGGGTCGTTCCCGGCCGCCACCAGGCCCACCCGCTCCGACCAGGAGGCGCATTCGGCGGCCACGCGGGCGTAGAGCGGGACCCCGCCGGCGTCGAGGTCCTGGAAAACCCCGGCGCGCGGGTTGCTGGTCCTGGCCAGGAGGAACACGCATGCATCGGGCCAGGCCAGGAAGGGATCCACGGCGTCCCGACCCATGTACGGGCTCAGGGTGACGGCCTGGGCCCCGAGCGAGCCGAAACAGGCCTGGGCGTAGCCCTCGGCGGTGGGGCCGATGTCGCAGCGCTTGGCGTCCAGGAGGACGGGCGCGTACGCGGATGCTTCCTTGACCAGCCGCTCGAGCGCGGCCATGCCCGCCGAGCCGTGGGCCTCGTAGAAGGCGCTGTTTGGCTTGAAGCATGCGGCCCAGGGGGCCGTGGCCTCGACCAGGCGCATGGCGCGGTCGTACAGGGACAGGACGGCCGCTCCCGGTTCCAGCCGTGGGTCCAGGCCGACGCAGAGCGCCGTCCCGCGGGCAGTCCAGGCTTCCTCGAGCTTCTTGAAGAACGTCATGGCAACTCCTCGACCCTGTCCCGGTCGCGACAGGATAGCACGCTGGTGTTTTTCGAGTCAAACTGGAGTATATTACTGAACAAGCGCCCCGCGCCCCCGGGACGGGCCCATTCGCGCCCCGGGACGCGTAGCCAACGAGGAGGACGATCCACATGAAGAAAGCTACCATACTGCTCCTGGCTGCCTGCCTGCTCGGAGGCGCGGCCTTCGCCCAGGATTCCGGGGACGGCGGCTTCGAGTTCCAGGCGGGCATCGCGCTGGGCACGGACGTGATCACCAACGCGGCCGGGCTTCCGGAGACCTGGAACAGCCTGGGCTTCCAGCCGGACCTGGGCTTCGGCAAATTCGGCATCGGCCTGGACCTGACCCTCAGGTTCCAGCTCAGCCCGAGCGAGGGCGAGGCCCTCGCGATCTATCCGGGCGACTGGGTACCGGACTACCAGGGCTCGGGCATGACCTTCCTGGACCTCTACCTGCCCAAGATCATGTACTTCCGCTACGGCTTCAAGGGCGACCCGCTCTACGCCAAGCTCGGCTCGATAGAAGATTTCACGCTGGGCAACGGCTTCATCGTGGGCGACTACGCCAACACGCGCTTCCTGCCCGAGCAGCGCATCTTCGGCCTCCAGCTCAACCTGGACGGCGCCCTGTTCAACTTCCCCTTCGTGGGGCTCGAGCTGCTCACCGGCAACCTGGCCCGCTTCGACGTGATGGGTGCGCGGCTTTTCGTCAGGCCGCTCGTGACCACCGGCATCCCCATCCTGGAAGACCTGCAGGTGGGCGCCACCGTCGCCTCGGACCTGGATCCCGAGCTATGGGCCAACCTGGACCCCGCCTCCGCCTACGTGGACCAGGGCCTGCCGGCCGTCACCATGTACGGCGCGGACCTCTTCCTGCCCCTGATCAAGAGCCAGGCCTTCCCGCTGGCGGCCTTCACCGAGATGGCCTTCCAGCCCCAGGGCAGGAGCGGCTTCATGATCGGCGCGGGCGGCAAGCTCATCAGCCTGATCACCTACGGCGCCCAGCTCAGGCTTCTGTCGGCCGGCTTCATCCCGGTGTACTTCGACGCCAACTACGACATCTTCAGGGCGGCCAAGGCCGAGTTCATGGAAACCGCTCCAGCGGGCGAGGGCTTCGCCGGATGGCTGGCCAAGGCCGGCATGAGCCTTTTCGAAGACAAGCTCTTCTTCGACGTGAGCGTGGACGGTCCCTTCGCTGCCATCCCCTCCACCCCCAGCGCGAACCCCGCCGAGTACCCCCACCTGAGGGGCGTGATCGGCCTCAGGGAAGGCGTCCTGGGCGGTTTCTTCTTCGATTTCGCCTACGACAAGTACATGCTGGGCAAGACCGGCCCCTTCTTCGAGGAACTGGTCGATCCCACGGACGCCGTCATCACGGCCGCGGTCAACTTCCAGACCGGCGCCGCGGTGTTCACGCTCATGTACAACCTGACCTGGAACCCGCAGACCGGAGATTTCGACGTTACCTCGAGCCTGCAGAGCTCGATCAAATTCTGACGGCTCACGGAGGGAGATGCACATGAGAACCTACAAACCGATTCTTGCGGCCCTGATCCTGCTGGCGGCGGCCTCGATGGCCTTCGCCCAGGCGGCTCCAGCGGCGACGCAGAAGCTGCTCACCCTGGATTTCGTGGACGGCACGGACCTCACCGTCGTTTCCGGAACCACCACCTACACCTACGCGACCGGCGGCATCCTGGCGGGCGAC
>JAKLIU010000179.1 GCA_022709445.1 Spirochaetota bacterium
CGTCGAAGATGGAGAAGAAGGAGATCATGTCCTGCTTGACCAGCTCCTGCAGTTCCTTGACCGGCATGGTGGCCGCCTTCTCCGTGATGTAGGAGTCGGTCAGGCGCTCGGAGAGCTGGCGCTGCTCCGGGGTGAGGAAGCTTTCTATGACGAAGGCCTTGAGCACGCCGCTCTGGGCGGCGTTGTTCAGGAGCACCTGCGAAGGGGCTATCACCTTGTAGGTCTCGTAGAAGAGGCGGGCCAGGGCCGGCGTGGCCTCGCCGCTCTTGGGGCGGTAGAAGCGGTAGCGCGAGTGCGACAGGTCCTTGCCCAGGGCCTTGACCAGGCGCTTTTTCTCCGCCTCGGGGTCGCTACCCCCGAAGAGGCCGAGGAGTTTCTGCAGGAAGCCGCCGGAGGCCTGGGCCGGCGGCTTGCCGTCGTCATCCAGGCCGGGAATGGTGTTCACGGGCATACGATAGCAACCTTACTATGCGCCGGGGTCCGCGTCAATCGATTCCAGCCGCAGTTCCCCCGAGTTGTGCCGGGACGCGGTCCCGGCCGATCGGATGAGCAGGAAGCCCTCCCGGTCGACGCCGTCCAGCACTCCGCGGACGGCGCCGCCGTCACCGAGCCCGGGAAGGAACTCCACCGGATGCCCCCTGCCCGCCAGCCGGCGGTTCAGCAGCCCGTGCCAGTCCAGGCTGCCGTCCAGCAGGGCGGCGAGCCGGGCCAGGAAGGCTTCCAGGGGGTCCGTCCCGGCTGGCCGGATGCCGGTTTCCATGAACAGGGAGGAGGGCTCGGTGCGGTATCCCTCCTCGAAGCCGGCCTGGGCGCGGTTGAGCCCCAGGCCCAGGAAGACCCTGCCCCCGGCCGCCTCGCAGAGCACGCCGGCCAGCTTGCGCCTGCCCGCCAGGAGGTCGTTGGGCCACTTGACGGCCAGGGGGGCGCGGAAGGCCAGCCCATGGGAGCCGGCCCAGTCCTCGCAGGCGAGGAGGGCGGCCACGCCGGCCACCAGAGGCAGGGGCGAGCGCGAAACCATCCCTTCCGGGAACCATGCCGTCAGGAGGAGGCTCTCCCCGGGGGCCGCCGTCCAGGCCCGGCCAGGAAGCCTGCCCCTGCCGGCGGTCTGCGCCCCGGCTACCACCAGGCCGCAGGCGGAATCGCGGCTGAGCAGCCGGGCGTCGGCCATGGTGCTGGCCGTGAGGGGGATGTACCAGCTTGCGGCGCCGGGAAAGGGATTCCGCAGTTCCAGGGGCGTGAACGCGTCCATGTCCGCAGTATGCCCGCAAGGGTCCCCGGGGGCAAGCCGGGACCGTCCAGGCAAGCGCCCGAGCCGGTGCTTTGCGGCGACATCGCGGCAAAGGCCGTCCCGGCCGCCGTCCGGCTTGACGGGAGGGGGCGGGCGCGATAGCTTGGGGGTAGCGCGCGGCCCGCCCGATCGGACCCCGCGACGGCGCCGCCTTCCGGCGGGCCGCTCCTTTCCCGGATGCCGGGACCGGTGCGGCCGCGCGGCGGGAACGCGGCCGGAAAGGAACTTTCATGTGCGGAATCGTGGGCTACACCGGCCCGAGGCAGGCTTCCCGTATCCTGGTGGACGGCCTGAAACGACTGGAATACCGGGGGTACGACTCGGCGGGCATAGCCGTCCAGGTGGACGGCGCAACGGGGGCTCCTCCCGTGGTCATAAAGCGAACCGGCAAGATCGCGGAGCTCAGGCAGGCGGTGCCCAAGGACATGGCCGGGCACTGCGGCATGGGCCACACCCGCTGGGCCACCCACGGCGGCGTGACCGGCGAGAACGCCCACCCGCACACGGACGCGAGCGGCAAAGTGGCCATCGTCCACAACGGCATCATAGAGAACTACATGGCGCTCAAGGGCATGCTGGAGAAGCAGGGCGTGCCCTTCAGGAGCGAGACCGACAGCGAGGTGATCGCCCACCTCGTCGCCCTGAACTACGAGGGCGACCTGGAGGCCGCGCTCAAGGCCTCCCTCAAGCACCTCAAGGGCACCTACGGCATCGTGTGCGTGCACGCCGACGAGCCCGGGCGCATCGTGGGGGCGCGCAACGGCAGCCCCCTGGTGGTGGGCGTGGGCGACGGGGAGATGCTCCTGGCCAGCGACGTGACCGCCATGCTCGCGCACACCAAGCGCGTGGTCTACCTGAACGACGGCGAGGTGGTGACCATGCTGCCCCACGAGTTCCGCATCAGCGACGGCGACGAGCGCAGGGTGGACCCCAGGATCGACCACATAGCCTGGGAGCTGGAGGCCATCGAGAAGGAAGGCTTCTCCTGCTACATGGAGAAGGAGATCTTCGAGCAGCCCGATTCCATAGAGCGCGCCATCTCCGGCCGCATGGACCACGAGAACGGCTGCGCCAAGCTGGGCGGGCTCAACCTGAGCAAGAAGGAACTGCACGGCATCGAGCGGGTGCGCGTGATCGCCGCCGGGACCAGCTGGCACGCCGGCCTGGTCGGCTGCCAGCTCCTGGAGTCCGTGGCTCGCATCCCGGCGGCGGCCGAGCTGGCCAGCGAACTGCGCTACCGCAACCCGGTGCTGGAACCAGCCAGCCTGTACTTCGCCGTCTCCCAGTCCGGCGAGACCGCCGACACCCTGTACGCCATGCGCGAGGTCAGGCGGCGCGGCGGCACGGTGCTGGGCATCTGCAACGTGGTCGGCTCCACCATCGCGCGCGAGAGCGAGGGCGGCGTCTACGTGCACTCCGGCCCCGAGATAGCCGTCGCCTCCACCAAGGCCTTCACCAGCCAGCTGGCGGCTTTCTACCTCCTGGCCCTGGAATTCGCCCGCATGCACGACATGTCCCACCACGAGGGCCAGCGCTTCCTGGCTGCCCTCAGGGAGGTGCCCGCCGCGGTCCGGAAGACGCTCGCCGTGCGGGACCACGTGCAGGCCCTCGCCAAGAAGTACTGCCGGCACGCAGATTTCCTGTTCCTGGGCCGCGGGATCCTGTTTCCCATCGCCCTGGAAGGCGCGCTCAAGCTCAAGGAGATTTCCTACATCCACGCCGAGGGCTACGCATCAGGCGAGATCAAGCACGGGCCCATAGCCCTGGTGAGCCCGGAGACGCCGAGCGTCTTCCTGGTGCCCGGCGACCACCTGCGGGAGAAGACCATCAGCAACATGAAGGAGATCAAGGCGAGGGGAGGCCCGGTCATCGCCCTGGCGGACGAGGACGACGAGCTGGTCGCCTCGATCGCGGACGACTTCATCGGCCTGCCCAAGGTGGATCCGCGCTTCCAGCCCTTCACCATGGTGGTGCCCCTGCAGCTCTTCGCCTACTTCTGCGCACTTGAGCTGGGTCGTGACGTGGACCAGCCGCGCAACCTGGCCAAGAGCGTGACGGTGGAATGACGATGGCGGCAGGCGCGTCGCGTACGGTTTCTTCAATCAAATACTCCATCGCGCCTGCCGTCCTCTGCCTGGCGCTGGCCGCCTGCGTTCCCGGCCTGGCCGGGGAATCCGGACCTTCCACTGTGGCGGCCCCGGTCGCGTCCGAGCCCGCCCGGCCCGAGGTTCCCCAGGTCCCGCCCGGCACCGCCGTGATGACCGTGGGCACGATCGCCGTCACGGGACTCCCATTCTACCCGGACAACTCCATCCCCGCCCTGTACGCCGAATACCTTGAGCGGGCCTCGGGTGGGGACGAGGAGTGGGCCCTGTCCGCATGGTACGCGCGTGGAGCGCTCCCGGAGCCTGAAGGCTGGCGCGCGCCCGTCTGCCGGGCCGGCGGGTCCGCAGCCCCGGCAGGAACCCTGGCCTCGCCGGACGGCGTGACCCTGTTCGTGCCGGGCAGCGGCTATGCCCTCTTCGTGACCTTCCCTCCGGGCTACCCCGACCCCTGCCGCCTGGCCGCCGTGATCTCGGAACGCTTCGCTTTTTTCCTGCGCTACGCCGCGGACCAGGCCGCCGTCTCCTTCCCCGCGGTGCTGGAACCGGGGAACGCTGCTCCCTGAAAAGCGTTTGCTTTTCCCGGGTATCATGGTAGAATCCCGTCCCCGGTCATGATCCGCCAACAGAACCGGGGGCGGCTTTCATGCAAGGCCGCGACTCCGAATCCAGGATCGCATGAATGAACCGTTTCAAATCCCTGCCGATCTTCATTGTCGTCGCACTCCTGTTGTTGTCAGGATGCCCGGTCCCGACCCTGCCCACCGCGGTACCCGAACTCGATGCTCCCGCGCTCTCGGCCGCGGCGCTCACGAACGACAATACGCCCACCTGGACCTGGACCGCCGTCGCCGGTGCCGCCGGATACCGCGTGCAGCGGAATTCCCAGACGGGAGCCTGGACGGAATTGCCCGCAAGCCAGCTTGGCTGGACTCCTTCCGGCCCGCTGTCCAACGGTTCCCACACGCTGTACATCCAGGCGGCGAACTCGGCCGGCTCATGGTCGGTTTCCTCGAGCCGCACGCTCACCGTCGATACCTTCCCCCCGGCCAAGCCGGTCCTCGAGGCGGCCACTCCCACCAACGACGCCACGCCTAGCTGGAGCTGGGCTGAGCCTGCCGATACCGCGGAATACCGGTTCCAGCTGGATGCCCAGCTGCCCGACGCATGGGCAACGCTGCCCGCGGGCACCGTCTCCTGGTCCCCGGCTTCCCCGCTGCCCGATGGTTCACATACGCTCTACCTGGGCGCGCGCGACGAGGCGGGCAACTGGTCCGTGACCGCTTCCAAGGCCGTTGCGGTGGATTCCCTGATACCCGGCGCACCGACCGTATCAGCGGCCTCTCCCGTCCACGGCGGCTCGGCCACATGGACCTGGACC
>JAKLIU010000018.1:0-15176 GCA_022709445.1 Spirochaetota bacterium
CCTCGTCCAGGGAGTACGCGGTCAGGCTGTAGATTCCCGGCAGGTCGACGAAACGGTACTCCGTCCCGCCGCGTACCCTGCTGCCCTCGCGCCGTTCCACGGTGACGCCGGGATAGTTTCCCACCTTGTGCCTCGCCCCGGTCAGCGCGTTGAACAGGGTGGTCTTGCCCGCGTTGGGATTACCGGCCAGGGCCACCGTGACGACGCGGCCGGAAACGCCGGTCGCCCCTTCCTCGCCACGGTGATGCTTGCGTGTCCTCATATTGATAATGATTATCATTTCAATGGCTCCGTGTCAAGCCTCCCGCGGGAACGGGCGGCGGGAAGGCTTAACATTCATCCAAATTCTCTATATAAAGGAGCGATGCAACTGAACAATGGTTATGCGCTCGTAACGGGCGCTTCGGGCGGGATAGGCAGGGAGTTCGCCCTGCAGCTGGCCGCGCAGGGGCGCGCGGTCATCCTGGTGGGCCGCAACGTCAAGGCGCTCGAGGACGTGAAGTCCTCCCTCACGGGCGCGCGCGCCGCCGATGCCCTGGTCATCCCCTGCGACCTGGCCAAGCCGGGCGCGGCGGAAACCCTCCACAAGGCCTGCGCCGACCGGGGAGCCGTCGTGGACCTCCTGGTCAACAACGCCGGCTGGGGACTCTTCGGCGCGAGCGTCGACCTGGCCCCGGCTGACCTTGAGGCGATGGTCAACCTGAACATCAGCGCCCTCACCAACCTCTGTTCGCTCTTCGGCAGGGACATGAAGGCGCGCGGCCACGGCGGGATCCTCAACGTCGGATCCTTCGCGGGCCTCAATGCCACGCCATACTTCGGCTCCTACGCGGCGACCAAGAGCTACGTGCTGTCCTACAGCCTGGCCCTGCGCGCGGAGCTCGCCGGCACCGGAGTGGCGGTCACCTGCCTGCTGCCCGGCTACGTCCGCACGGCCTTCGACGGCAACGCGGGCATAACCAGCGACGCGTACCTGGAATTCTCGCACTCGAACAGCCTGGGCGCCGACCAGGTGGCGCGCATCGGGCTCAGGGCCATGGCCCGCCGCCGGTCCTGGGTCATCGCGGGGGCCAGGAACAATCTCGCGGCCGCCTTCTTCGGGCTCCTGCCCCGGACCGCCCCGCCGGCCATCATGAAGCCCTTCCTGGACAAGCTCGTCCAGCGGAAACCGTAATCCCACAGGAACAGAGATGAAGACCAACTTTTCCATCGTACCCAAGCTCCTCAAGAAGGATCCCGCCCTCGCCAGGCGCATCGTGTCGGCCTTCGCCGCCCAGCAGAAATCCCTCCTGGTGGACCGCGTCCTGCACCCGGCCACCACCAACGAGCTCAGCCTGATCTACTTCCGCCTCACGCCCCTGTGCAACCTGCGCTGCGTCATGTGCGGCCAGCGCGGCGACAAGGGCGTCCTCAAGGGCGCCTTCGCGGCGAACGAGTCGAAGAAGATCGTGCCGCTGGAGGACTACAAGCGCCTGGTGGACCAGATCAAGCACAAGAAGCCGGTGGTGTACCTCTGGGGCGGCGAGCCCTTCCTCTACCCGGACCTGTTCCCCCTGGTCGACTACATGATGGAGAACGGGCTGACGGTGAGCGTGAACACCAACGGCACCTTCCTTGAGAAGTACGCCAAGGAGATCGTCGAGCGCAAGTGGCACGCCCTGTTCGTGTCGCTTGACGGCTTCGAGGAGACCAACGACCGCATCCGCGGCGAGGGTTCCTACCGCCGCGTGATCGACGGCTTCGCCGCGATCAACCGCGAGAAGGAACGGCAGGGTTCCCACTACCCGTACATGGGCGTGGTCTCCACGGTGAACAACCTGAACTACAAGGACCTGTACCGCCTGGCCGAGGCCACCCGGGAATTCAAGCTGGCCTGGCACATCTACAACCTGGGCACCTACACCAACGACGCCATCATCGCCGAGCACCGCGAGTTCATGAAGCGCGAACTGGACACGGACATCGCCTGCCTGCCCGGCTACGCCACCGGCTACAACGAGGGCATCAACGGCCAGGAACTCTACGACATCCTGACCAGGATCCACGCCATGGACACCGACCACCCCATCATCACGGTGCCTGCGCTCAAGCCGGAGAAGATCGAGCTGTACTACGGCAAGCTGGACGAGCTGGTGCGCAAGCGCTGCTCGGTGCCCTGGAGCCAGGCCAACGTGGACTACAACGGCGACGTGCACTTCTGCGCCGACTACAACGACTATCCGCTCGGGAACATCCGCGAGAAGCCCTTCTTCGAGATCTACAACGGCGAGCGGGCGCAACGCTTCCGCCTGGCGCTCAAGAACGCCAAGGACGGGATCTTCCCCGGCTGCATCCGCTGCTACCAGAACATGCTCTGCGGACAGCGGGTCAAGGGCTTTTAGTCTTTCACGAAACCTTCCAGGTTTCGTGAAAGACATCGCAGTTCATGAAACGTTACGTTTCATGAACTGCGGGTGGGATCGAGGGTTGGGTTGGCTGATTCAAGATGATTGCTTCTGGCAGGCGAGGCATGACGATGCGGCGCCGGGGGCGCCTGGCACGGCGGGTCAGCCGGCGGGTTCCACCTCGACGGAGTCGGCCTCCGACCGGCGGATGAGGATGTCGTAACCGCGCAGGCGAACCTGTATGGGCCCGTTCCAGAAGCCCCGCCGCACGACGCTGCCCGCGGCGCCCTCGGTGAAGCCCATGTCGGCCAGCCGCTTGCCCACCTCGCCGCCGCGCAGCACGCGCAGCACCCTGAACTCCGTCCCCTTGCGGATCTCCGATACGGTCATGCGCTCCCCTTTCCCCCGCCCGTCCCCGCGCAGGCGGGACAGAGCCCGAGCAGCTCGAGCCGGTGGCCGCCGGGGACGTACCCGTGGGCCGAGTACACGGCCTCCTGCGCCCGCTCGATCGCGTCGTCCTGGAACTCCACCACCGCCCCGCAGCGGACGCACATCAGGTGGTCGTGGTGGCCGTGCTTCCAGGCGTGCTCGTACTGCCGGGCCCCGTCGTCGCGGCAGGCTTCCCGGGCCAGTCCCGCGTCCGCCAGCAGCTTGATGGTGCGGAACACGGTGGCCTGCCCGATGGACGGGTCCAGGCGGCGGGCCTCGTCGTAGAGTTCCTCCGCGCTCACGTGCCGCTCCAGCCCGAGGAAGGCCCTGAGCACGGTCTCGCGCGCCACGGTCATCTTGAGGCCGCGGTCCCGCAGGTAGGCTTCCAGTCTGTCCCGCTCTTCCATGTCCGCTCCCTGACTGTTGGTATTGATAATAGTTATCAATATACTGGGCATGGCGCGGCTGTCAAGGAAGAAACGCCCCGGACCGGCATCATTTGAGCGCGCGCATCGAGTTGAGCACGGCGACCAGGGCCACGCCGACGTCCGCGATGACCGCCTCCCACATGGCTGCCAGCCCGAACGCCCCGAAGGACAGGAAGGCCAGCTTGACCCCGAGCGCGAACACGATGTTCTGCACCACGATGGCCCGGGTGCGCCTGGCCCGTTCGATGGCCTCCGCCACGCGCGAGGGTTCGTCGCTCATGAGCACCACGTCCGCGCTCTCCACCGCGGCGTCCGAACCGGACAGGCCCATGGCTATGCCGGCGTCCGCGCGGGCCAGGACCGGCGCGTCGTTCACCCCGTCTCCCACGAACACCACGGTGCCACGGCGGCGGCCGTCTCCCATGATGGCCTCCAGGCGCTCCAGCTTGTGCTGGGGCAGGAGGCCGTGGTGCAGCTCGTCCATGCCCGCCTCGCGGCCGATGCGCTCCGCGGACGGGGCCGAGTCGCCGGTGAGCATGGCCACCCGCCTGATGCCCAGGGCGCGCAGCCTTTCCATGGCCGCCCGGCCGTCGGGCTTGAGGCTGTCGCCCAGCTCGATGCGGCCGGCGTAGCGGCCGGCCACCGCGATATGCAGCTCCGTCCCCGTGGCCGGCCTGCACTCGTGCGGGATGTTCTTCAGGTGCAGCATGCGGTCCGCCCCGGCCAGCACCTCCTTCCCGTCCAGGAAGGCGCTGGTGCCGTGTCCTGGCAGCTCTGCGTAGCTGCCCTCGTCGCAGGCCGGGTGCGGCTTGCCCGTGCCCAGCCAGGCGTCGCGCACGGCCCTGGCCAGCGGGTGGTTGGAATGGGTGCCGGCGGCGGCTGCGTGCATGAGGAGCGATTCGCCGGAGAAGCCGTCCGCGGGGGCCAGTTCGAGCACCGTGAAGGCGCCGTCTGTCAGGGTGCCGGTCTTGTCGAACACCACGGTGCGCGCGTCGGCCAGGGCGTCCAGCACCGAGGCGCCCTTGATGAGGATGCCGCGCCTGGCGGCGCCTCCGAGGCCGCCGAAATAGCCGAGGGGCACGCTGACCACGAAGGCGCAGGGGCAGGAGATGACCAGCATGACCAGGGCGCGGTAGGCCCAGACGGACAGGCTCTGCCCGGGCGCCAGGAGCGGGGGCAGGAAGGCCACCAAAAGGGCGGCGACCACCACGGCCGGCGTGTACCAGCGGGCGAAGCGGGTGATGAACAGTTCGGTGCGCGCCTTGGCCTTGGAGGCGTTCTCCACCAGCTCGACGATGCGGGCGGCGGAGGACTCGGAGGCCGGCCGAGCCGCCCTGACCGTCAGGGCGGCGTCGCGGGCTATGAAGCCCGCGAGGGCCTCGTCGCCGGGCCCGGCCGGCCGGGGCATGCTCTCCCCGGTCATGGACGAAGTGTCGAAGGACCCGCTGCCCTCCGTTACCTCGCCGTCCACGGGAACGCGCTCGCCGGGCCGCACCAGGACCAGCTCGCCGGGCTTCACCTCGTCGGGGGAAACCGTCAGCCATCCGCCGTCGCGGCCGACCCTGGCGCTGTCGGGCCTGAGCGCCAGCAAGGCACGTATCGATCTGCGGCTCCTGTCGGCCGCGGCGTCCTGGAGCATCTCGCCGACGCGGTAGAAGACCATGACCCCGACGGCCTCCTCCATGGCGCCGATGATGAACGCGCCCAGCGAGGCGATGGCCATCAGGAACAGCTCGTCGAAGACCCTGCCCCGGACGATGTTCCTGGCAGCGCCGAGGAGGACCTCCCAGCCTGCGACCAGGTACGCGGCCAGCTCGAGCGCCCTGGCGGCCCAGGAAGCCCAGGCAGGCACGCCGCCCCGGGAAACCAACAAGGACAGGAACCAGCCCGCCAAGGCCAACAGCACGGCCAGGCCCAGTTGCGCCAGTTCCCGCGCCTGGGCCCTGGACAGTCCCCTGCGGGGTTCGGCCGGAACCGGCGAGCCCAGGTCCGCACGGGCGGCGCAGGCGGAACAGCAGGGATCGCCTCCTGCCTTGGCGGCGGAATCATCGCGGCATTCCATGTCAGGCTCCCTTCCGCTCGTCCAGGTGGACCGACGCCACCCGCAGGATGTCGCGCACATGTTCGTCATCCAGTGAATAGAAGACCGCCTTGCCTTCGCGACGCGGCCTGACCAGCCTGGCCCGCCTGAGCAGGGCGAGCTGGTGGCTCATGGACGACTGGCTCATGTCCAGGGCCGCCGACAGGTCGCAGACGCAGAGCTCCGACACCGCGAGCGCGTTCAGGATCCGGAGCCTGGTGGGGTCGGAGAACACCTTGAACAGCTCCGCCGTGGCCAGCAGGACCGAGGTCGAGGCCTCGGAGGATCGGGCGATCGCGACCGCTTCTTCATGAAGGATGGTGCAGGTACAAAGGTCGAGGTGCTTCTCTTGGTCCATGAACATCTCCATATGAACATATGTCTATATGTTCATATATAATGTAGCACATCCATGCAATCCACTGCAAGTTCTAACCGAACTTTCCGCCCCGCGGGAGCCGTCGCCCTTGTGGAGCCCGCCGGGAGGGGGCTACACTCGCCGGGCGCATCCACACCCTGGCAGGAGCATCATGAAACTACCGTTCACGGGCTACTGGAACCTGTTTTCCCGGCACATGCTGGCCCAGAAGGGCCGTTTCGCGCTCCTGGTGACGCTGCTCGTCGGGGGCACCGGACTCCAGGTCGCCGCCCCCCAGATCATGCGCTCCTTCATGGACGCCGCCGCCGCCGGGAAACCTCTGGCCGCGCTCACCCTGGCGGCCGCCGCCTTCATCGGGACGGCCCTGGTGCAGCAGGCGGTGGGGGTGGCGCGGAGCTACCTGGGCCAATCCCTGGCCTGGAAGGCGACCAACGAGCTCCGGGCCGACCTGGCCGGGCACGCGCTCTCCCTGGACATGGGTTTCCACAACGACCACTCGCCGGGCGAGCTGATCGAGCGGATCGACGGCGACATGGCCGAGCTGTCTTCGTTCTTCAGCCAGTTCGTGCTGGGGCTGGCCTCCAACGGGCTCCTCCTCCTGGGCATCATCGTCGCCCTCTTCCTGGAGGACTGGAGGGCCGGCCTGGCCTTCGCCTGCTTCGCCGCCGGCTCGCTGGCGCTGATGTCCAGGTTCAAGAGCATCGCGGTGCCGCACCAGAAAGCCAGGCGGCAGGCCGAGGCCGCCCTCTACGGCTTCGTGGAGGAACAGCTGAACGGCACCGAGGACCTGCGCGCCAACGGCGCTGTCGGCTGGTCCATCCGGGAACTGTACCTACGCCAGGCGGAAGTCCTGGTGCACTCGCGCCGCGCCGCCCTGCGCTCCTGGCTGCTCAACAACGCCACCGAATTCTGCATGGTCGCCGGCATGCTCATGAGCTTCGGCTTCGGTTACTGGCTCCATGCCGCCGGCCTGGCGACCCTGGGCACCGCCTACATGTTCGTGCACTACCTGAACCTGCTGGAAGAGCCGCTCTGGGAGATGACGCGCCAGCTGCAATCCTTCCAGACCGTCGGCGCGTGCGTGGAGCGGCTGACGGAATTCCTGGCCCTCCGCCCCGAGGTCACCGACCCCATGGGCGACGATCGCCAGGGCGACGACCGGGAGTGCGTCGGGAGGCCGGAACCGACGAAAGCCGGGGAAGGCCACGAACTGGCCTTCTCGGACGTCCACTTCGGCTACGACGGACGGAACGCCGTGCTCAAGGGCATCTCCTTCGGGCTGCGCCGCGGCCGGATCCTGGGCCTCCTGGGCCGCACCGGCTCCGGCAAGACCACCCTGGCCCGGCTGGTATTCCGGCTGTACGACCCGCAGCGCGGATCCATCACCCTTGGCGGCAGGGACCTGCGGGACTCGAGGCTCACGGATATCCGCAAGCGGGTGGCCCTGGTCACCCAGGACGTGCAGCTGTTCAAGGCGACGGTACGAGACAACATCACGTTCTTCGACGAATCCATATCGGACGAGCGGATCATGCGGGCCATCCGGGAGCTGGAGCTGGACTCCTGGCTGGAATCCCTGCCCGGCGGCCTGGATACCATGCTGGACTCCGGGGGTCAGGGGATGTCCGCCGGCGAGGCCCAGCTCCTGGCCCTTACCCGCGTCTTCCTGCGCGACCCGTCCCTGGTGGTGCTGGACGAGGCATCCTCGCGCCTGGACCCGGCCACCGAGCGCCGGCTGGAACGAGCCCTGGATCGCCTGCTGGCGGGCCGGACCTCCATGGTCATAGCGCACCGGCTGGGCACCCTGGACAGGGCGCACGACATCATGATCCTGGAGGACGGGGGCATAGCCGAGTACGGCGAGCGGGCAGCCCTGGCGTCCGACGGCTCGTCCCGCTTCTCAGGCCTCCTGCGGGCCGGGCTCGAGGAGGTGCTCGCATGAGCGACGGGATCGAAGCGGGGGCGGGAGTCCCCGGAACCTCGCCACGGGGGATGCCCGCCTGGCGCGCGATACTCTCCATGATCCGCTTCCGCCCGGGCTGCTGGTTCCTGGACTTCCTGGGCGTGGGAGCGTACCGCTGGTGCGTGCAGGTGGTGCCGGCGCTGATCATAAAGGCGTTCTTCGACATGCTGTCGGGCAACGCGGCCCCGGGCGTCAACCTGTGGACCGTGGTGGCCTTCACCCTGGCCGCCACGGCCGGGCGCGTGGCTGCCCGCCTGACCTTCACCCTCGTGGACGTGCCAATCTTCGCCGACATAGGCACCCTGCTCAGGCGCAACCTGCTCTCCCGCATCCTCGCCCGGCCGGGAGCCGCCCCCCTGCCCGACTCCCCCGGCGAGGCGGTGAGCCGCTTCCGCAGCGACGTGGGCGAGATCCCCAACTTCGTCATCATGATCAACGACGTGATCATAGGCGCGGGGATCATCGCCACCTCCGTCTTCATGATGGTGCGCATCGACCCGGGCATAGCGCTCCTGTCCCTGCTCCCGGTGCTGGCCGCCGGGATCTTCGCCAACCTGGCCATGTCCAGGATAGAGCGCTACCGCCGGGAGAGCCGCCGGGCGATGGGCCGCGTGACCGGGTTCATAGGCGAGCTCTTCGGGGCCGTGCAGGCGGTCAAGGTGGCCGCCGCGGAGCCCGGAGTGCTGCGTAAATTCCGGGAGCTGAACGACGAGCGCTCCCGCCTGGCCCTGCGCGAGAGCCTCTTCGGGGAGGTGCTGGACTCCGTGTACCGGAACACCAGCACCGTGGGCATGGGCGTGATCCTGGTGCTGTCCGCGTCCTCCATGCGGGCGGGGGAGTTCAGCGTCGGGGATTTCTCGCTGTTCGTGTACCTGATAGGGAGCATAGGCAACCTGGCGACCATGGCGGGGCACCTGAGCGCCCAGTACCGGCAGCTGGGCGTATCCCTGGGGCGCATGGACCGGCTCATGGGCGACGCGCCCGCGGACGCCCTGGTGGAGCGGCACGAGGTGAGGCTGTCGGGCCCGCCGCTCCCGGTGGTCTATCCCCGGAAAACGGACAGGGACCGGCTGGCGGAACTGCGCGTGCAGGGCCTGGGCTTCAGGCACGGGACGACCGGCAGGGGCGTGGAGGACGTGTCCTTCACGCTGAGGCCGGGCACCCTCACCGTGGTCACCGGCCGCATCGGCTCGGGGAAGACCACCCTGCTGCGCGCGCTCCTGGGCCTCCTGCCCGCGGATGCCGGCGGCGTGTACTGGAACGGCGAGCATGTGGAGGATCCGGCCTCGTTCCTGGTGCCGCCCCGCTGCGCCTACACGCCCCAGGTGCCGCGGCTCTTCACGGGGACCATACGGGAGAACGTGCTCCTGGGCCTGGACCGTGACGACGCGGCTGTGGGGGAAGCGATGGCCCTGGCGGTCATGGACGGCGACCTTGAGTCCATCCAGGGAGGCCTGGACGCGACCATAGGCGCCAAGGGCGTCAAGCTGTCCGGGGGCCAGGTCCAGAGGACGGCCGCCGCCCGCATGTTCGCCCGCGAGCCCGAGCTGACCGTCTTCGACGACCTGTCCAGCGCCCTGGACGTGGACACCGAGCTGGCGCTCTGGGAGCGGGTCTTCGCCCGGAAGGGAAGCGCTTGCCTGGCGGTGTCGCACCGGAGGCCGGCGCTCAGGCGGGCGGACCTGATCATCGTGCTGAAGGACGGCAGGGTCGAGGCGAGCGGCACCCTGGACGCGCTCCTGGAAAGCTCGCCGGAGATGCGGAGCCTGTGGTCGGACGAACCCGACGCGCCGCGGGCCGCGGCGAGCCGAACGGCGCCGTGACGGGGATGGAAGGGCCCGGGAGGGAAGGGAGCCCCCCTTCTCTCCCGGACGATGAGCCGGGCCTCCGCCGGTTCAGTTCTCCAGGATGGTGATCTCCACGCGGCGGTTGCGCGCCCTGCCCGCCTCCGTGTCGTTGCCCGCCACCGGCCGCTCCGCCCCGTAGCCCACCACGGTGATGTCCTCCGCGGCTCGCACGCCCATGGAGATGAGCGCCTCGGCGACCGCCCGGGCGCGTTCCTGCGACAGGGTCATCCGCCCATCGGCGGTGCCGGCCAGGGCGGTGTGCCCGCTGACCTGGATGTGGCGGTCCGGCTCGCCCTTGAGCACCTGGGCGATGCTCGCCAGCTTGGCCAGCTCCGAGGGCAGGAGCCGCGCGGAATCCGGCTCGAAGCGTATGTCCTCCAGCGTGATGGTCACGCCGCGCTCGTCGCTGGATATGCCGACGTCCGGCAGGTCGCCCACCGCGTCGCGCAGCTTTTGCTCGATGGCGCCGCGGTCCATGAGCTCGGACTCCACCACGCGGGCGCCGGCCTCGCCCCGGTACTCGATGGTCTGCCCGTCGTTCAGCTCGAACACGAACTTGAAGCGCTCCTCGTAGGCCACGATGCCGCCGCGCTCCGGGTCCCAGTACAGGAGCTGGTCGGAGTAGCCGGCTATCTGCACGGGGTAGGCCATGGTCCACCAGCGGGGCGCGGCCGGCTGGTGGAAGATGGTGTAGGAAGCCCGGATCAGGAGCACCGGCTTGCCCTCGTACGTGCCCCGCTCCTGGAACCGGTAGCGCACGTCCATGGGGATGACGTAGGGATCGGGTATGCCGAAGCCGGCGCGCAGGTCGTGACGTTCCTCGCCCGGGGCGTTCCAGGTGTCGCCCGGCTCGATGGGCTTGGCCGGGAAGGTGGGCACGTGCCGCACCACGGGCATGAAGTAGCGCGGGTCTATCTCGAAGCGGCCCGAGGGGAGTTGCCAGTACTCGGAATCGTAGAACTGGTCGGCCACGTAGGCGTATCCGCCCTCGTACAGCACGCTGGTGGAGAAGGTCCCCCTGAGGAACCCGGCGCCGTCGGCGCGCACGTCGGCCACCTCGAAGGCGATGCGGTTGACGATGCGGGCCGAGTGGGAATAGCGGCGGTTGACGTACACGTCCTCGTGGACCAGGGACAGGACGCGGAACTTGTCACCCTCCGTGAACGAGTGCCTGGGCTCGTCGGCCGCGGCCGGGAACCGGAGGCAGAGGAGGAGCGAGGCCAGCAGGATGGCGCGGGACGGGACCTGGGTTGACATGCGGACCGCCTTCCGGGCACCCGCCGCCCGGGGGCGGGGACGGGCTTTCCCGTTCAAGTATCGGCAGGAAAACAACCCGGGCGGAGGATGCGTAACGCGGCGGCGGCCGTGTCCCGTCAGGACCCGTCGCAGCCCAGGCAGGACGAGGCCGTGTTGATCTCCAGGAAGTTGGTGGTCTCGCTCTTGCCCGGGGCCCCGCCTATGACCACCACCAGGTCGTCCGCCTCTATCTGGCCGCGCTCCATCAGGGCCTTGAGGGAGCGGGAGACCAGCTGCTCGGTGGAGCTGGGCGCGGGCAGCAGGGACGAGAAGACGCCGTAGGACAGGCTGAGGCCGCGCACGGTGGACAGCTGGGGGCTGAAGGCGTAGACCGGCACGTGGATGCGGTAGCTGGACAGGAGCCGGGCGATGCGGCCGGTCTCCGTGTCCGCTATGACGGCCTTGACCGGCAGGTGCAGGGCGCTGGCGGCCGCGCTGCGGGCCAGGTAGCGCCGGACCTGGTTCAGGGTGGCCTCGCTCTCCAGCGTGGTGGCGCGCGGCTTCTGGCTCTCCGCCTGGATGGCGATGCGGGCCATGGTGCGCACGGCCTCCAGCGGGTACTTGCCGGAGGCGGTCTCCCCGGAGAGCATGAGGGCGTCGGTGCCGTCGAACACGGCGTTGGCCACGTCCGACACCTCCGCGCGGGTGGGGCGCGGGTTCTCCATCATGGTGTGGAGCATCTGGGTGGCGGTGATCACCGGCTTGCCCTTCTTGACGCACGCGGCGATGATCGCCTTCTGGATGCCCGGGATGCGCTCCAGCGGGATCTCCACGCCCAGGTCGCCGCGGGCCACCATGACGCCGTCCGCGAAATCCAGGATCTCCGGCAGGTTGGTGACGCCCTGGTTGTTCTCTATCTTGGCTATGATCCTGGCTTTGCTGCCGTAGCCGTCCAGGATGCGCCTGACCTCCAGCACATCCTCCTTGTCCCGCACGAAGGAGTGGGCCACGAAATCGATGGCGTTGTCCGCCACGAACTTGAGGTAGGCGCGGTCCTTGTCGGAGAGGGCCGGGATGGCCAGGCGCACGTTGGGCACGTTGACGCTCTTGCGATCCCTGATGACGCCGTCGTTCATCACCTCGCAGAGGAGCATGCCCGGGGCCGCGTTCTTGACCGCGAGCTCGATGGCCCCGTCGTCGATCAGGATGCGGGAGCCGATGGGCACCTCCATGACGAAGCCCCCGTAGGACACGTCGAAGCCCTTGCGCACCTCGTCCACCCGGGGGATGGTGACCGCGTCGCCCGTCCTGAGCGCCAGGGGTTCGGCGAGGCCGCGCACCCGGACCTCCGGGCCCTTGGTGTCCACCAGTATGGCCATGGTCTCGGAGACCTGGCGGACGTTGGCCACCACGCGTGCGGAGGCTTCGGGGGTCTGGTGGGCGGTGTTGAGCCGCACCACGTCCATGCCCGCCTCGTGGAGGGACCTGAGGAATTCCGGGCTGCAGTTGCCGTCCGATATGGTGGCGACGATCTTGGTGAGCTTTTTCGAGTTCATGGCGACAGTATGATCGCTCCGGGGGCGCATGGAAAGCCCACCCCCGGAGGATCAGGGCTTGCCGGCGGGCAGGCCGGGCAGGCCCAGGCCCTGCAGGACGCCCGCGCCCAGGGCGGCTCCCCTGGCCTCCAGGTCCTTGAGCTTGCGGTCCAGGTCCGCCTTCAGGCGCTCGGTCGCCAGCTCGTCCCCTTTGGCGCTGGCCAGGAGATCGTCCATCTCATCGGCGGAGGCCAGCTTGCCTTCCAGCTCCCCGGCGGCGTATGAACGCAGCTGCGCCTCCACCTCCGCCATGGCCTTGTCGGCGTAGCGCTTGGCAACCGCCGCCAGGGCGTCCATCACCAGGCTGTCCAGGTTGGTGGTCAGGGAGAAGGAATCCTCGCCTCCCGGGACGCGTTCCCAGCCCAGCCCGGCACGGATCGCGTCCGCCCCGGACAGGGCGTCGGAGAAGGCCGTCCCGAAGGTGCCCGAAGGCGAGGCGACGCGCGCGCCGCTCAGTACCAGGTCCGCACGCAGGAGGAAAGCGCCGTCGGCGGAACCCGAGGCGTCCCCGCTGCCGGCCATGGCGGCGCTGAAGCCGTCCAGTCCGGCGTCGGCGAGGGCCGATCCCAGGTCCAGGGGGACCCCGTCCGCGGACAGGCGGCACTCCCAGCGGGCAGCCCCCTCGGTGCGCAGGTCGGCCAGCCCGGCCGCCTCCATGGTCGATCGGCTGTCCGATACCCGGAGGAGGAGCCGGGTCGGCTCCGCCACCAAGGCCGGCTGGCTGGACGCCTCGCGGATCTCGATGAGCCAGTCCGTGCCGGACACGGAGAACCCGGTCCGGAAGAGCCCAAGGCGGAAGGACGGATACGCGGTGGAGGGGAAGCGGACGTCCCGTCCCCGCGCGGCGAGCGCCGGCCGCTCTTCCGCCGGATCCGCCGCGTCCGCGTCGCGGTCGCCCGCGCCCAGCTTCCGGAGAACCTCCCAGGCGCGCCCGGCGTAGTGGAGGAGGCGCTCGGCCTTGTCCGACAGCATCGCGCGCACCGATGGCTCGAGGGCGGCCATGGCGGTGCCGCTCCGGGGATCGACGAAGGACTTCAGGTAGCCGAGGTCCTCCGCGAGCGCCGCGCGGGCGGCGGTCTGGAGCTTTTTGAGCGCGGCCGCGTCGGCCGCGATGCCCGAGGAAACGGCCTTGGCCTCCGCGGTGACGGCCTGCAGCGACTCGATGCCCTTCTTGACCTCGGCGACCGCCTTGGCCACGTCCTCGGCCTTGGTCAGCTTCTTGGGATCGATGGCCAGCACGGCCGAGCTGGAAGCCTTGAGGCCTGCCACCGCCGCCCCGGACGACTCGACCCGGCCGGTCCAGCGCGCGGCCGCCTCGTCGTATGCCGCGCCGGCCTCAGCGTAGGCCGCCGTCGAGGCGAGGGAAGCTTTCTCCCGCTCCAGGAGGGCCTTCGCGTCGAAGCGGGAAAAATCCACCAGGGGCGGCGCGGGTTCCTTGGCCGGTTCGTCCGGCTTCACGGGGGATTCCCGGCCCGGCAAGGCGCCCGACTCGCTGCGGGCGGTGCCCGTGGCCATGGATTCCGCGACGGCCTCAACGATGTACACCTTGCCGCGGAAGGCGGCGGCGGGATCCAGCCTGAGCGCCAGGCGGCCGGTCTCGAACAGGTTGGTCATGGGCTCGTCCCGGTCCGCCACGGCGACCCTGGCCATGGACATGCTCATGCCCAGTGGGGAGAAGCGCAATCCGTCCACCTCCGCCTTGGCGCCGAAGGCGGACGACAGGCCCGCCTCCACCGCCTTTTCAAGGAGGGGATTCATGAAAAACGACCCGAAGACGATCGCTCCGCCGCCGGCAAGCGCGAGCGCGATGATGGGACCCGCCTTGAACAGGCCCCGATTGGCCTTGATTGCCTTGGCGAGCTTGCCCAGCCGCTTGACCGCCGCCGCGTCCAGGCCGGCGCGCGCGCGCCAGGATCCGTCCACCCGCTCGAAGCCGGCCCGGAAGAACGCGATGTCCTCCGGCTGTTCGAGCATGCGCGCGAACTTTTTTTCGAAAACGGCATCGGGAATGGGCTTCCTGAGGGCCGAAGGCAGTTTCCCCGGCTTCTTCTGTTTTCCCTGCTTCGCGGCCTGCTTGGCGGCCGCGACCTCGGCGTGTCCGGCGGGTTTCCTCATTGCAGCGCCTCCCCGAGCCTCGAGACCGACGCCAGAGCGCCGGATATCTTTGTCACCAACGGAAGCTTCATGAAAGCCTTGTAGAGCCGGCTGGCCTTGACGCGGGGCGCGAACCTGGACCGGTAGCCCGCCACCAGGGCCCGGAACCCGAAGAAGAGCGGCAGCCACAGGACCAGCCCGGCGACCAGTCCTCCCATCACGAGGGTGTTGTTGAAGCGGGTGAGCGGGGCGACCGGCACCGATGACAGGGCGGTGAACGCGGGCTCGAGGGCGGGTGCGTTCAGGATGGCCCAGCCCAGCGCGTCGAGGGCAGGCGCCAGGAGCGGCGCGGCCAGCTTGAGCACGGCCAGGGTCAGCATCTGCATGCCGTAGTGCAGCTTGAAGAAGAAGGTCAGGAAGAACAGGACCATCCAGGCCAGGTTGCCCGACGGAACCAACGCCAGGAGGACGCCGCAGGCCATGGCGGCCGCGACCTGGCCCTTGCGGGCGTTGGAATTGAGCGCGGCCAGGGCGCGCACCATCCATTTCACGAACATCGCCATCCTCCCCGGGGAACGACAGTATCCACGCGTCCAGTATCGCCCAAGCCGGCCCCGTAGGCAACACGGGGGCCGTCGCGCGGGCTTGTTGGCCGGCCCGTTACGTGCGAGACTTTCCCCGATGGACTCCATTCCCATAGACACCGACGGCGGCCCGCAGGTCGTGCTGGAACTCATCTAC
>JAKLIU010000018.1:15186-15451 GCA_022709445.1 Spirochaetota bacterium
ACCGGCTCAAGGTGCGCGACGTGATGACCCGGGATCCGGTGACCGCCTCGCCCTCGGACACGCTGCGAACGGTCCAGGGCCTGATGCGCGACCGGGGCATCACCGGGGTGCCCATCGTGGAGCAGGGACGGCTGGCCGGCCTCGTGTCCATAGGCGACATCATCGAGGCGCTGGACGGGGGCTGGATCGACGAGCAGGCGGGCGGGCGCATGACCAGCTCGGTCATCGTGCTGGAGGAGGACATGCCCCTGAACTTCGCCATCTC
>JAKLIU010000180.1 GCA_022709445.1 Spirochaetota bacterium
CCAGGTCCGCGGGCAGGCCGGCGGCGGGCTTCTCCCAGGCGCGGTAGCGGGACAGGCCGGCGTTGTAGGAGAACAGCGCGGGCAGCACCCGGCCGTCCAGGGCGTCCAGCATCCGTTTCAGGTAGCCCGCGCCCAGCCTCAGGTTGTCTTCGGGCTCGGTGAGCTCGTACGACTCCAGCTTGAGCCGGCCCGCCATCTCGGCGGCTGTCGCGGGCATCAGCTGGACCAGCCCGACCGCGCCTGCTGACGAGACCGCGTCCGCCTGGAAGAGGCTCTCCGATCGCGCCAGTCCGTAGAGCAGGGACAGGGGCAGGCCGGTTTCCGCCGCGCTCGCGGCGAACAGTCCGGGCCAGGGCCGCGGCCAGAACAGCTCGCGGTCGCGGGCCGTGGGCGCATAGCCTTCCCGCCGGAACAGCGGGGCGATCGCGCGGATGCTCCCGGGCAGGTCCCCGCGTGCCTGCATGGCCTCAGCGGCCTCCCTGAGCGCCGCCGGCGGGACCAGGCGGATCGACTCGCCCAGCTCCTGCTGCAGGCGGGAAGCCAGGCACACACGCAGCAGGCACAGGGCGTAGGCCACGCGCTCTTCCGCGTCAGCCGGTGCAGGCCCCGATCCGGGAGGGACCGCCGGCGCGGCGGACGGCGAGTAGGCCGCCGCAACACCGGCTGGATCCAGCCTCAGGATGGCCAGGAGCCGGTACCAGGGATCCCGGACCTGGTCGCGCGCCGCGGCCAGCCGGGAATCGATGTACGCGGCGACGGACCGCGGTCCTGCATCGCCGACGACGCTCCCGAGCGCGTCCAGGTCCGCCTGCCGGATGATGCCCTCCCGGGCGGCCCGGGCGCACAGGTAGGCCAGGCGCGGCGCGTCCGCCCCGGCCGTCCGCGATACCGCGGCTTCCAGGATGGCCAGGGACAGGCCGTCCCGGTCCAGCAGGGCCTGGCGGGAGAAGGGTTCCAGGAGATCGGCGTACCAGGCAGGGTCGTCCGTCCTGGACAGGGCGTCCGCGAGCAGGCGGACGGCGGACCGGAGCGAGGTCTTCCCGGCGCTGTCGATGCGGTACCACAGGCTGGCGTCCAGGTCCTCCGGGTCGTCCGCCAGGGAGGCCGCCGCTCCGAAACGCGCCGCGGCGTCCGCCCAGCGCTCGTCCGCCCGGTCGAAACGGCCGGCCCAGTAGAGGCGGAGGTAAGCAGTCTCGCGGCCGGCCGTTCCCTCCATCGCGGTCCGTGCCAGGCCGTCCATCCCGGCACGGGCCTCGTCGGGGGAACCGTAGAGGAACGACCGCGCCAGGTCGGAGAACGCCGGTCGGGGAAGGGCGGCGGCCAGCGCGACGAAGGAAGCCTCGTCCAGGCGGGGAGCGAGGGCGCGGGGCAGGTCCGGGACGCCGGCGCGGAGGGCGGCCAGGCGCCGGAATTCCTGCACGGCCGAACCGTACTCGCGCCGCCCGGCGAGCTCCCGCGCCCTGGCCAGGGAGAGTTCCTCGGCGGCCGGCCGCGGGGTGAGCCTGGCGGCGGGGGAGGCCGGGCGCTCGCCAGCGTCCAGGTCGTCCTCGGCGAGGGCCGTTTCCAGGGCAGAGAGCGCGCGCGTCATGGCGGCCCAGGATACGGAGTCGCCGACGGCGGAGAACACCAGCCTGAATTCCGGCAGCCACAGGGGATCCCTCAGGACGATGCGCGCGACCGCTGCATCGGCCGCCAGGGCCACGTCCCCGGCCTGCCCGGGGAAGGACGCGCGGAAGCGGGAGATGGTCTCGAGGGCGGCGCCGTGCCGGCCGGTGGCCAGGAGGGCCCCGGATTCCAGTGCGGTCCGCCGCGCGGACGGGACGAGTCCGGCCGCGTCCGAGCGGGCAAAGTCCAGCACCGCCTCGGGCATCGCGGCTGGATCCAGTTTCCCTGCCAGCAACTCGGCGGCCCGCTTCCGGAAGGGTCCGGTCTCCCGTTCGGCCGCGGCGGCCAGGAGGTCCAGCTGCAGCTCCGGGAGTCCGCGGTCGCCGGCGTGCATGGACAGGAAGAGCAGGGCGCCCGGTCCCAGTTCCGACAGGCGCGCGTAGTCGGGGGAGCGGCCTTCGGGGATGGGCAGGGGCTCGCCCGCGGCCAGGAGCTCCAGCCAGGCTTCCGGGCTGTGCCCGTAGGGGCCCGGGCCGACGCAGGACGGCGAGGACAGGGCCAAGCCAAGGAGGACGGCCGCGGCCGCCCCCCGGAAAAGAATCGGCGGTCCCGCTCGGTGCGGGGCCGCCGGATCATGTCCGCTCAGGCCGCGGCCTTCACTTGGGGATGTAGATCCACGTGGCCGATATGATGAGGTCCGGATTCTTGATCTTGTTCGCGCGAGCGATCTTTCCATATGACCACGGTGTCCTGTAATAGGCTATGGAGAGGTCCCACAGGGTGTCTCCCCAGCGTATCTTATACCACACGCCCGGGGTCTTCGCAGCCGGGGTCGGCGCGGTCGCGGCGGCGGGTGCCGGCGCAGGGGCCGGTGCGGGCGCAGGGGCAGGCGCCGGAGCCGGAGCCGGTACTGGCGCTGGGGCCGGAGCAGGGGCGGGAGCCGGTGCCGGGACGCTGACCTCGGCCGTCGCGGGAGGAGCGGCCTGGCGATCATTGACGCAACGGAAGATCAGGAACGACAGTGCCAGGACCAGTATCAGCGCGGCCACGGCCAGCAGGATGCCGATCACCGGGGAACGGCGCGTCCGGACCGGTTCTTCCGGTTCCGGCACGTCTTCCATCAGCCGGGTGGTCTCGCTCACGGACTCGTCGGCCTCGGGGATGTCCGAATCGAAGGGGTTCATCTCGGGGAACTCGTCAGTGGACAGGGGCATGGACTGGTCGTCCTGGAAGTCGAAGTCGGGGATCTCGTATTTTTCCTCTTCGGCCAGGGCCTTGAGGGAGACCGACAGGGCCTGGTGCTCGCCGGTGGCTTCCTCGCGCGCGTAGGCGCTCAGGTTGCCATCCGAGTCCAGTCCCAGGTCCAGCCGAATGTCCGGCTCGCCGCGCGATCGCGGGGGGATGTTCTCGATGACGAGGCTGCCGACGTAGGTCCGCTCTTCAGCGGTCTCGTCCTGCGCGCGGTACACGTCTATCTGGACGCTGGGTTGGTCGTCCTTCACCGTCGTGAGCACGAGGCGCTTCCGGGCGGAAGTGCCCTCGTCCAGTATGGGATAGAATTTTCCGTCCGCGAGGCGGATGCCGATCTTTGCCATGGCTTCATCCAATCGGGTACGAGATCGTTCGGGCGGGCTACGCCCACTCACCATAGTATCGTCCTATTGTAGGAAAATATCGAGCCTTTCCCGCCGCGCCGATAAAAAACCGGCAGGGTCGCGGCGGTCGCCTCACGACGGCCCGCCGCCCGACGGCCCGCTAGGCCTTGGCCCGGGCCACCAGGCTCCTCGCGTCCTGGTCGTAGGGGGCTCCCTCGAAGGAGCCGAACAGGTCAACCCGGGAAAAGCCCGCGCGGAGCAGGGCGTCGCGCAGCTCGGCCGCGGAGTACAGGCGCTGCACCCAGCTGCGGTCCACCCGCCGGTCGCCGTCCACGATGATCCAGCGGTTCCGCAGGCCCTCCCAGGCGCCGACCACGGAGAACTCGGTGAGCACGAGCCGTCCGTCGCGCTCGAACCATTCGCCCTCGATGAAGTCCCGCGCCGCCGTTTCCTTGCCGGCCAGCTCCATCACCAGGATCCCGCCGGGCGCCAGGCTGCCGCGCAGGCCGGCCAGCATGGCCAGGTCCTCGGCCGCGGTGTCGAAATACCCGAAGCTGGTGAACAGGTTGACGGCCAGGCCGAAGGCGCCGGGGCGCACGAAGGTCCGGGCGTCGCCCCTCTCGAACGCGGCGTCCAGGCCCTCGGCGGCGGCGCTGTCGCGGGCTGCCTCCAGGTAGGGCTCCGTGATGTCCACGCCGGTGACGGCGAAGCCCCTGCGCGAGAACTCCAGGGCGTGCCTCCCCGGACCGCAGCACATGTCCAGCACGGAGGGCGCGCGCCCGGCGGCGATCCCCGGCGGGGAAAGGCCGGCGAGCGACAGGATGCCGTCCACCACGGCCGGCACCTCCGCCCAGTGGCGGTCGTCGAACATCAGGGGCGCGTACTCGGACCAGAACGCGTCGTCGGAGAACCAGTCGCCGGCCATGGCCCGCTCAGATCTCCACGTGCTCGAGGACCTGCGACAGCACGTAGCTGAGGACCTCCAGGTCGATCTCGCCCGCGTCCACGGTAGCCAGTTCCTTGACCTCAGCCCATTCCGCGTCGGTCAGCGGCGTGCCGTCGTAGTCCATCATGAACAGCGAGGCGACGCAGGCGAGCCAGTCCAGGGCAGCCGCGCCGCCGCGGGGTCCGGCGGAAGCTCGCTTCTCCAGGAAGGCGCCCAGCGCCGCGGAGACGGTCTCCCGGGGGATCGGGCCAGCCGCGCGGGAGATGAGCGACGCCAGGGCGTCCAGGTCCCGGTCCGAGGGGGTCGGCCCGGCCCTGCGGGCCCACGAGTCCATGTCGGTCTTGAGCTTGTCTATCGCCTGCATGGGCGCATGATAGCGCAGCCGCGCGGCTTTATGATAGGGCGCCCAGCGTGGCCAGGATGCCCAGGTCGAAGGCGGCGTGGGCCCAGGCCAGGGCGTGGAGGTCCGTGCCCAGCAGGCGGAAGGCGGCCAGTGCCGCGCCCAAGAGCCCGGCCTGCAGCATCCCCCGGGGACCCTGCCAGGCGTGGCCGGCCGCGAACAGGGCCGTCGAGACGGCCAGGGCGGCCGCCGGGGACGCGCCGTGCAGCCGCGCGGAGCCCAT
>JAKLIU010000181.1 GCA_022709445.1 Spirochaetota bacterium
CCTCGATGCGCACTCTCCACGGCGCGCCTGAGCCGCCATGAGCCTCGATCCCAAGGAACCACCGGGCGGCGACTTCGTGGCCTACATCGACCAGTTGCTGCGCGCCCAGGCGGTTAGGCAGGCGAAGCCCGTGGTCGCCCAAGCCGTCGGGCCCGCCGTGCCGGCGCCCGGCAGCGGCGGGCACGCCGCCAAGCTCACTGCCGCCCAGGCCGAGGCCGTGGCCAAGGCCTTCTCCCTGATGGACGCCCCGGTGGAGGCCTGCCAGTACAAGCGTTCCGACCAGGTGGCCCTCTTCGTCAGCGGGCTGCAGGAGGACGGCATATCGCGCCTGTCGCTGGAGGCCCTGGGCAACCTGCAGACCTTCCCGCCCAGGATCGGCGAGCGGACGGTGCGCCTGGACTTGAGGATCGGGTTCGCCGCCCACCGCAAGACGGACTCCTCCCCCGAGGACATGACCGGCCGCGCGGAACTCCTCATAGAGATGCAGGGCTGAGCGCATGGCCAGCGACGACGCGCCGGAAGGCTTCGACCGCTTCAGGAAACCGCGTTCCCGACCGCCTGCCCGGACCCCGGAGGCCGCGCTCCTGGGATTGCTGGACGGGGCCGCCGGCCCGGAGGACCTCTACGAGGCCGTTGGACGGGTCCGGCCCCTGGTGTCCCGGCCCCAGGATCCGGCTGACCTGGATCGCGCGCTGGCGCGGTGGTCGCCCGACCACGGCCCCGGAGCCCTGGGCGAGGCGTTCCGCGGCCTGCTGGGCTCTCCGGACCAGGAGACCGCCCTCCACGCCGCGGAAAGCCTGTCCGTCATGGAGGTGCGCTACTCGACCCAGATAGAACGGTCCCGCGCCGAGGGGAACCGCTCCCGCAGGGCCTTCCTCTACGCCGGCCTGGCCGACCTGGCCGGGAGGGACGGCGCGCTCAGGATCTTCTACCTGAAAGAGGCCTTCGCCGCCCTGCAGGAGCTGTCCGCGGATAAGGCGCTGAAGAAGGACGACATCCTGCTCGCCGCCAGGATCCAGGTGTCGCTGGGCAGGTCCCCCGCGGCCGCCCGGCTGGTGGAGAAGGCCCTAGGATCCCTCCCCGGCGACACGACCCTCCTGGAAGTCCTGGCCGACCTGCGCTTCCGCGCCCGCGACTACGCCGGCCTCGGGAAGGTGGTCGCCGGCCTGGAACGGGACGGCAGCCTGGGGATGAGCCGCCTGGCGCCGGCCGCCCGGAGGTGGCAATGAGCGCCGGGGCGGTCCCCGGCGGCCGGGCCAGGATCTGCGTCATCTCGGAAGGCTCGTACCCCTACATAACCGGCGGCGTCAGCTCGTGGCTGCACGACCTGATCACCTTCATTCCCGAGTACGATTTCGCCATCCACAGCCTGTCTCCCGCTGCGGGCCAGGAGCTCAAGTACCGCTTCCCTGCCAACGTGAAGGAACACCGGGACGTGGTCATAGCCCTGAAGCCGGGAAAATCCAGGGCGCGGCGCGGGGCCGGGGCCGTGGCCGGGGCCATGCTGGGCTTCCTGACCGCCGAGCCGCGGGAGGCCCTGGGCTGCTTCGGGGAATTCATCAGGCGGCTGGACGAGCGTCCCGTGGGCATCGACGACCTGATCGCGGACGAGCGCGTGTGGTCCTACATCACCTCCTCCAACCAGGCCCTGAACCCGCTGTATCCCTTCGCGGATTATTTCTGGGCCTGGAAATCGGTCTTTTCGATGATGCTGGCCGCGGTCTCGGCGCGGGCTCCCGCCGCCGACGTCTACCAGAGCCTGTCCACCGGGTTCGCCGGGCTGGCCGGACTGGCGGCCAAGGTGCGCACCGGCGCGCCCTTCCTCCTCTCCGAGCACGGCCTGTACCACAAGGAACGCGAGATGGAGATCCGCAAGGCGGACTTCGTGCGCGGCTACCAGCGCGACATGTGGATCGACGCCTACGCACGCTTCGCCAGGCTGTGCTACCTGGGGGCGGACGCCCTGACCTCCCTGTTCGAGGAGAACCGGCGCAGGCAGCTGGCCCTGGGCGCGGACGCCTCCCGGGCCCTGGTGACGCCCAACGGCATCGACCTGGACCGCTTCGCGACCGTCGTTCCCGCGCCCCACGATGGCTTCCGTGTGGGGCTGGTGGGCCGCGTGGTGCCCATCAAGGACGTGAAGACCTTCATCGCGGCGGCGCGCATCATCGCCGACCGGGTACCGGACGCGCGCTTCCTGTGCATCGGCCCCACGGACGAGGACAAGCCCTACTACGAGGAGTGCGTCAAGCTGGCCGCCAGCCTGCGCCTGTCCGACCGGCTGGTCTTCACCGGGCCGGCCGACGTCAGGGCGCACTACGCCGAGCTGGACCTGCTCATGCTCACCAGCGTGCGGGAGGCCCAGCCCCTGGTCATCCTGGAGGCCTGCGCGGCCGGCGTGCCCGTCGTCTCCACCTCCGTGGGGAACGTCCCCGAGCTCCTGGACTACGACGAGCGCTTCCTGGCCAGCCCCCGCGACCCGGGAGCCCTGGCGGCGGGCGCACTGTACGTGCACGACCATCCCGACGAGCTCCGGCAGGCGGTAGCCGCCAACCGCCGGCGGGTGGAGACCTTCTACGACAAGCGCATCCTGCACGCCCGCTACCGGGAGCTCTACCGTTCCCTGTCGGAGGGAACATGGCGGGAATAGGCTTCACCCTCAAGCGGGTCATCTCCAGGGGCGACCTCACCTCCTTCGCCGTGGGCAGCCTGAGCGGCGTGTTCATCGTGGCCGGGCCCTCCCTCCTGGCCATGGCCTCGCTCTGGCTGATCACCGGCCCCCTGGCCGCCATCGGGGCTGCCGACATGGAGCCCTTCACGGCCCTGCTCGTCTACGCGTTCGCGGCCACCATCATCCTGTCCGGGGGGCTGCAGTACTCCTTCACGCGCTCCGTGGCCGATTCCATACACCGCGGGGAGGAACGGATCGCCGTCGGCGCCCTCCTCCGGCTCCTGGCCTTGCTCGTGCCCGCAGCCTTCATCCTGGGCGCGGGTGCGGCCTGGTTCCTGCCCCTGCTGCCAGGCACGGGTGCGCCCGCGGCCATGGCCCTGACGGGCGCGCTCTGCGCCGCCGTGAGCGCCATGTGGGTACTGGTGCTGTTTTCCAGCATGCTGCACGCCTACGGCCGCATCCTCGGCCTGTACGCCGGCGGCATGGCCCTGTCCGCGCTGTCCGCCTGGCTCCTGCGCGGGAGCGGTCCCGCCGGCCTGGCCGGAGCGTTCGCGGCCGGTTACGCCGCCCTGGATATCGGGTTGGTGCTCCTGATCCTGCGCGAGTACCGCCCCGCCGCCCCCCCGCGGGGCTCGGCCGTGCTGGCCATGGCCCGCAGGTATCCGGCCCTGTTCTGGTACGGCATCGTCTACCATGCCGCCAACTGGGCGGACAAGGCCGTGTACTGGCTGCTCCAGGGCCGGCCCATCCCCGGGTCCGCGCTCCGCCTCTCGCCGGTGATGGACTCGGTCGCCTACCTGGCCGGCCTCTCCATGATACCCGGGCTGGTCTTCTTCATCGTTTCCAGCGAGACCGGCTACTTCGCCGCCCTCAGGCGCTTCCTGTCCGCCCTGTCGCGCAAGCCCTACCGCACGATCCGGCTGAGCCTGGACGGGCTGAACCGCCAGGCGCGCGGCTCCCTCCGCCGCCTGGCCGTCTTCCAGGCCGGTACCAGCCTGGCCGTGTGCCTGGCAGCCCCGGTACTGGCGGGCCGTGGCGCTTCCACGCTGCCGTTCGCGCTCTATGCCTGCGGGGCGCTCTTCCACCTGGTCGCCCTGGCGGCCCAGAATTTCCTGTTCTACGTGGAGGCGTACCGGGGCGCCCTCGCCGGCGCGTCGGTCTTCCTCGCGGCCAGCCTGGCGGCGAGCGTCGCTTCCGCGTACCTCATCCCCGGCGGACTGCCCGGACTGGGCTACCTGGCCGGAGCCATCGCCTCCGCGCTGGTCTCGGTGGCCGCGCTGTTCCGAGCGTTGCGCTGCCTGGATCGCGTCCTGTATACTGAGAGCGCCTGACAGGCGCCAGGCGAGGGCGGGGCGCCGTCGCCGCCCGCCAGGCTGCCTTGGACCGGAGGATCACTTGACCCAGTACGACCCGGCTTCGCTCGTCTCTTCGGTACCGGTGCTCCCGGCCGCCGCCTTCAAGGCGCTGGAGCTCCTGGAACCGAGGTCCACCGCCAACTTCAGGGACCTGGAGGAAGCCATCAAGCTGGATCCGGCGCTGACCTCCCGGTTCCTGCGCGTGGCCAACTCGGCCATGTATGCCCAGCGGTCCAAGGTGGAGTCGCTCCAGACGGCCATCTCCCTCCTCGGTTTTTCCATGGCCAAGAACCTGGTCCTCCTGGTGGCCGCCTCCTCGTCCTTCGATCCGGGCGCCTCCGACCCCTTCTTCACGCGGTTCTGGCGGAGTTCCCTGCGGACGGCCTTCTACGCCCGCTACCTGGCCGAGACCACCCCCCACGGCGAGCACGCGGACCGCCTGTTCACCGCCGGCATCCTCTACTACATGGGCACCATCGGGCTGCACCGCGCCGACCCGGCTGCCTTCGCGGCGGCGGAGAAACGCGGAGGGGAGGACCTGCAGGCCTTCCTGGACGCGGAGCGGGAGGCCTTCGGGCTGGACCCGGTCTCCACGGGGGAAATGCTCGATTTTCTGTCGGAGCAGCATGTGCTGCGGCGCGTGAAGGACAAGTGGCACTGGAGCGCGGATGCGTATCCGGCCGAGGACATCAGCCTG
>JAKLIU010000182.1 GCA_022709445.1 Spirochaetota bacterium
TCGTGTTCGTGGGTACCGCCGACGCGTTCGCAGCAGGCGACGCGGCGCGACCCGGCGACGAGAGCCGCCGGTCTGCCCGGCCGGATGCGGCCGCCAGGGCCCAGGACCTGGTCCTGGCCATGAACGCCCCGGGCTTCCGGGTGATGGTTGCCGCCCCGACGGTCATGTTCGGCCCCCACGATCCCGGCCCGGGGCCGGGCGCCCTCCTCCTGGCGGTGGCCAACCGCGAGTTGCCCGGCAGCCCGCCGGGCGGCGGCTGCTTCGCCGCGGCGCGGGACGTGGCCAGGGGCATCGTGCTGGCGATGGAGCGCGGCCGGCCCGGCGAATGCTACATCCTCGGTGGCGAGAACCTGAGCTACGCGCGGCTGCTCGCAAAGATGGCGGAGGTGTGCAGGGTTGAGCCGCCGTCGCCCGTCCTGCCCGTGCCCGCGGTCCTGCTCGCCGGCGCCCTGTCGGCGCTCGCGCTCGCGCCGGAGGCCAGGCTGCCCCTGCCGGGCTGGACCCTGGCGCGCCTCTCCTGCCGCACCCGGTTCTACGCTTCCGACAAGGCGGTGCGGGAGCTGGGCTACGCCATGAGGCCCGTCGAGGAGGACCTGCAGGCGGCCCGCGTATGGTTCCGGGACCGGGGCATGCTGTAAGGAGATTCCGGAAGCCTTCCGGGCCCCCGATCGGGACTCAGCCCGCCTGCTCGACCCGGTTCCTGCCCTGGTTCTTGGCCAGGTAGAGGGCCGCGTCCGCCCGGGTGATGAGGAGCTCCAGGTCCAGGCTGCCGGAGGGGCTCGAGCAGGCCACGCCCAGGCTCAGGGTGACCCGGTCGGCGGTCGGCGAGCTCTGGTGGGGGATGGCCAGTTCCTCGACCGCCCGCCTGATGTGTTCGGCCACGACCGCCGCCCCGTCCAGGTCCGTGTCCGGCAGGAGGACGATGAACTCCTCGCCCCCGAAGCGGCAGGGCAGGTCGCCCGGGCGATTGGCGCAGGCGGCCAGGGCCTCCGCGACCAGGCGGAGGCAGCGGTCGCCCTCCCGGTGCCCGTAGCGGTCGTTGAAGGCCTTGAAGTGGTCGATGTCCGCCATGACCAGGGCCAGGCTGCCCGCGTTGCGCCGCTCGCGGCTCTCGCGCCGTATGCGCCGGACCTCGCGTCCGGCCGACTCGTCGAAGAAACGCCGGTTGGGCAGGCCGGTCAGGTGGTCCAGGCCGGCCAGCCGGGTCAGCTCCTCGTTGGCCTCTCCCAGCTCGGCGTTGCGCCTGGCCAGGACCTCGAACAGCCCGTCGATGCGGTCAGCCACGGAGCCTATCTCGTCGCGCCTTCCGGCAGCCGCTCCCATGGCCAGCCGTTCGCCCAGCTCCCCGTCGCCGGTCCGCCCCTCCAGGTGCAGGGATACGCGCTCAAGCGGCCGGACCACCCGGCGCCTCACCAGGGACAGGACGATGAGCGCCATCGCGGCGGTGGACAGGACCAGCATGGCCAGCATGTCCATGAGCAGCCGCAGGGCGGGCAAGTCCAGGCGGCGCGTCCGGGAAGCCTCCAGGGTGGCCAGTGCGTCCCCGTCCGGGTCGAGGACGGGCAGGAGTATCCTGCGCTCCCCGCCGGCGTCGTACCAGGAGCCGGTCAGGTTCCCGCGGCCTATCTCCCGCGCTTCCCGCGCCTCGCTGTAGTCGGAGAAGCGCAGGTCCAGGCCGACCCGCTCCGCGATGCGCTCCAGCATGTCCCCGTCCAGGGGTCGCGAGAACCGGATCCAGCCGACGGGAGGCCCGGTGAACCGGGAATCGGTGATGGGATAGGCGCAGTCGAGGAGGATGTCGCCGCCGGATCGGCTGGCGAAGGACAGCGGCCGGTCCATGGGGGCGCCGGCCAAGAGCGCGGAGCGGCTGCCCGGCCTGAGTCCGTCCGGCAGCTCGTCCCCGGGCCCGGCCACGGAGTGGACTCCGTCCCCGTACAGCCGCGAGGACCAGAGCACGACGGCCCGGGCGTCGAGCACCAGGACGCGGGATACGCCGGAGACGGTCATCCAGTCCGCGTAGAAGTTCTCCTCGGGAAAGCCGGGCCGGACGCCCAGGGCGTAGTCCCGCGCGTCGTCCCAGCCCGAGTAGTCCCGGGCCAGTTCCCTGATCGAGGCGTGCTCGGCCTCCAGCGCGGCGTCCAGCCGGCCCAGGTCGTCCATCGTGGACTCCAGCTCCAGCGCGTCGAAGCGCCGGTCTATGGAAAGCCCCAGGAGTGCCAGCTGGACCGCCCCCGAGACGACCATCACCAGGGTGAGCCTGAGGCTGAGCGACCTGTCGAGGGAGCTGCGCTTGCCGGCGGAGGGGATCCCGTGCATGCGGTCAAGTCTACGGTACGGCAGGAATCCTGTCCAACGGCGGACTTGCCCCCGCGCGGACGCGGAAGTATCCTCGGTACAGGAGGATCCAGCCATGGCCAGACTCGCCTTCTTCCTCGGATACCTGCTCTCCGCACTGGCGCCGGCAGCGCTCTACCTGGGCAGGACCGGCGGCGGCCCGGGCGCCTACCCGGGCTCGGTGGCCCTGGGCGTGGTCGCCTTCATCATGGCCTGCAACCAGTTCATCCTGGCCTCGCGCCCCGCCCCCGCCCTGGGCGTCCTGGGGCTCAAGGGTCTCCTGGCCATGCACGGGGCAGGCCGCGCTGATGCTGGCCGCCGCCCTGGCGCACCGCTTCCTCAAGGCGGCCGCCGGATTCGAGCTGGCGGGCACCCAGCCCGCGCTCGGCCTTGCCGCCTGGCTGGTCTTCGCCCTGGCCGCGGTCATGGCCCTGCTCTTCCTGGCCAACGGCTCGCTGCCCTTCCTGGACCGGCTGCGTGCCCTCCGGTCCTGGGCGGAGAAGAAACTGGGGCTGGGCTACAAGTCCGCCCGCGCCACCCACAACCTGACGGTGGCCGCGGGCCTGGTCCTCATGGCCCACGTGCTCCTGGCCTCCAGCTCGGACTTCCGCTCCAATCCAGTCGGCTCCGCCTGGCTGGTCGCGTGGATGCTCATCTCCCAGGGGCTCTACCTGCGCTACCGGCTCCGCGGCCGGAAGACCCCCGCCGCCCGGGCGCCGGCCGCGTGAAGGCCTGCTTCCTGGGGCACGGCTCCCCCATGAACGCCCTCGCGGACAACGCCTACACCCGCTTCCTGGGCGGCTACGCCGCGAGCCTCGGCACCGGCGGCGGACGTCCCCGCGCGGTGGTGGTCATATCGGCCCACTGGAAGACCCGGGGCAGCTTCATCACCGGCGCCGCCCGTCCGGCGCAGATCCGCGACTTTTTCGGTTTCCCCGACAGCCTCTACCGCCTGGAGTACGCCCCGCCCGGCGACCCGGAACTTGCCGCCATGATATCGGCGGCGGTCCCGGAAATCCGGGTGGACGGAAGCCGCGGCATCGACCACGCGGGCTGGGCCGTGGCCAGGCACCTGTTCCCCGCGGAGGACATGCCCCTCCTGGAACTGAGCCTGGACGCGGGCCTTGACGGGGCGGGACAGGCAGCCCTGGGCAGGCGCCTGGGCGCGCTGGCTCCGGAAGGCATACTCTTCGTGGGCAGCGGGAACCTGGTCCACAACCTGGGCGACATCAGCATGGACCCCGATGCCGAGCCCTTCCCCTGGGCCGTGGAGGCCGACGCCTGGCTGGGCGATCGCCTGGACGCCGGCGACGCGGCTGCCCTGGTAGCCTGGCGGGAACGCTGGCCGCAGTGGAGGCGGGCCGCGCCCACCGACGAGCACTACCTCCCCCTCCTGTACATCCTGGGCATGGCCAGGGAGGGCCGGCCCCCCGTCACCGTCTTCCGGGAAATCCAGAACGGCAGCATATCCATGCGCAGCATCGAGGTGGACGTCGGCTGAGGCCGCGCCTTGACTGCCGCCCGCCTTGTCCCTACCCTGTACGCGGAGGATCACATGCCCGCACGCACCGCTCCCGTCGCAGCTTCCGGGAACCGACCGTCGCTCGCCCCGGTCTGGCTGGCCGCCGCGGCCTTCCTGGTCGTCGTCGCCTTCCTGGCCTGGGCCTTCGCGCAGCCGGGCACCCTGGGCATGTACCGCTGGGGCTACCGGCTCCCGGTCCTGGGACTGCTGGGCCTGGGCACGGTGCCGCTGGTCCTGGCCATCGGGGCCGCCCTCGCCACCCGCCACGGCCTCAGGGGGGCCGGCGTCCTGGTCGCGATCTCCTCGGCACTCGCGGTGACGGCCCTCCTGGCGGGCACCGGCGTGTCGCTCTACGTGCTCTCGCGGGCTTACGGCCGGCTTCCCGCGGCCGAACTCAGGCCGCGCGTCCTCGATCCGACCGCGGGCATCGCGCCGCGCATCGGTCCCGACGGCTCGAGCGCGCTCAGGGTGGCCATATCCTCGGACCCGCATTTCGACCGGGACGTATCGGCGCACGAAGCGACCCGCGCCATCCTGTCACGCGCCGGGACCCAGGCCCGGGCAGGGGAGCTGGACGCCTTCATCGTGCTGGGCGACTTCGTGGAGATGGGCATGGAGAGTTCCGGCTGGGACGCGGTCCTGGACGGCTTCAGGCAGGCGGCCCCGGACCTGCCCCTGCTGGCCCTGATGGGCAACCACGACGCGCTGGTGCAGTTCTCCGGCACGATGCGCACGCTGGCCGTGTCGCTGTACAAGATCGGCAACGACATCCGGCTGATGTCCTGCGGCCCGCGCGCCGGCTTCGCCGAGCTCAACATCCCGGCCAACGAACCCGGCTCGTC
>JAKLIU010000183.1 GCA_022709445.1 Spirochaetota bacterium
TGGACGAGGACGGGGACAGGCGTTCGGTGACTGCCGAGGGCCCGACCGTCGAGGAGGCCTTGCGGAGCGCCGCGGTCCAGCTGGACAGCACGGTGGCCAGGCTGGAGTACGAGGTGCTCGAGCGGGGCAACCCCGGCGTCGCCGGCCTGGGCGCCAAGAAATGGAAGATCAGCGCCTATGAAGGCGCGGTCAGGAAAAAGGTGGAGAAGCAGGTCGAGGAGGTCCGCGGGATCGAGCTCGAGACTCCCGAGGAATTCCAGAAGGTCGCCAGGGATCGCGACGGGGACAGCTACGTCAGGCTGGCTCCGGAAGGCGCCTTGCTCAAGGTCGTCCCTCCCGTGGGCAAGGGCAGGCGGGCGACCGAACGTTCGGCCATCGACAAGCTCCATGGCAGGGCGGTCCACGACTTCGACGAGAACCTGGTGAAGGAGACCGTCAAGGCCGCCGAAGGGACCTGGGTCCGCGTCGGTTCGTTCATATCGAGCCCCGCCGCCGACGCGCTCCTGGCCGTCGACGTCAGCGCCCAGGACATGGAGGCATACGCGGTCATCACCGCGCCGCAGCCCGGAGGCTGCGACCTGTCGCGGGACGTGCTGCTGTCAGTGCTGCGGAACAACAAGGTGGTGTTCGGCGTCGTCGAGGAGGCCGTTCAGGCCATCGAGGACAAGCCCGTCTACCGCGAGCCCATACTGGTCGCCCAGGGCCAGAAGGCCGTCAACGGGGACGATGCCAAGATCCAGTACCTCTTCGAGACCGACCGGTCCAAGGTGCACCTCGAGGAGAAGAACGGCAAAGTGGACTACAAGGAACTGCACCTGGTGCAGAACGTGGTCGAAGGACAGGCCCTGGCCAGGAAGGTGCCCGCCAAACAGGGAGTTCCGGGCAGGACCGTGACCGGAAAGATGCTGCCGGCGCGCAACGGAAAGGACCTGCCGCTCCCCCTCGGCAAGAACGTGCGCGCGAGCGAGGACGGGCTGACCGTGATCGCCAACGTGAACGGGGAGGCCACCTTCATAGGCGGCAAGATCAACGTGGAGACCGTGTTCTCCATCAACGGCGACGTCGACCTCAAGACTGGCAACCAGTTCTTCCTCGGCACCATCCTGGTCAACGGGAACGTGGAGGACGGTTTCTCGGTCAAGGCCACGGGGAACATAGAGGTGCGCGGGAACGTCGGCAAGGCCGAGCTCTCGGCCGAGGGCGACATCATCATCCACCAGGGCATCGCCGGGAAGGGCTCGGGCACCATCACCGCCGGCAAGAACCTGTGGGCCAAGTTCATAGAGAACGCCAACGTGCGGGTGGGCGAGAACGTGATCGTCACGCAGAGCATCATCAACTCGGACGTGACGGCCGACAAGCGCATCGTCTGCGCCGGGGGAAAGCACGCGGCGCTGATCGGCGGGCACTACCGGGCCTGCGAGGAGATCAACGCCAAGAGCGTGGGTTCCCAGAGCGGAGGCGCGGAGACCATCCTTGAAGTGGGGTACGATCCCAAGAGCAAGACGCGGCTGGAGGAACTGGACGCCAAGCTCAGGCTCCTCGGCCGGCAGCTGGAAGAGCTGGACAAGAACATCTACACCTACAACGAGATCAAGAAGCAGCGCAAGTCCCTGCCCGAGGACAAGGAAGCGCAGCTGCAGGAGCTCTGCCGCCGCAGGGACGAGGTGGGGGCCGAGGAACGCTCCCTCAAGGCGGAGTTCGACAGCGTGCAGGCCTACCTGAACAACCTCAAGATCCGGGGCAAGGTCAGCGTCTCCGGCAAGATCTTCCCCGGCTCGAAGATCGTCATCCGGGACATCTCCTACGACATCAAGAACGAGTACAAGGGCCTCACCTTCTACCTGGAGAACATGATGGTGAAGACCACCAAGTACGAGGAACTCGACGAGGAGCTGCTCAAGAAGGGTCCGCCCGATGCCAATAAAGCCGATTGACCTGCAGACCCTCTTCATGCAGCTGGGCCAGGTGGGAAAGCAGCAGGCCGCCGAGCGGGACGCCGCGGCCGTCCAGCAATCCCTGCAGGGCAACGAGGCCGCCAAGAAGCAGGTGGAGGAAGCCAAGAGCGTCAGGCGCATGGACGAGGACAAGTCGGGAACCGGCGCAGTCAGGCCCGACGAGCGGGGCTCGGGGGAGCGCAAGGGGCAGGACGGCCGTCACGGCGAGGCCGGCGAGGGTCATCCCGATCGCGAGACGGTCACGGATCCAGACCTGGGCACCCACGTGGACCTGTCGGGCTGAGCATGCAGGCAGCCATCGTGGCGATAGCGCTCCAGATCCTCGTATCCCTCTTCCTGGTCATCTGGACGCGATCCCGCGTCCGCAAGGCCCTGGATGCCGGCAGCGAGATGGAACGCGTCCGGCGCGAGCTGGGCGCGCTCCTCATGGAGCTGGAGGGGACGGCGGACCGGAACGTGACCATCCTGGAAGACCGGATTGAGCGCATGCGCGAGCTGCTCGCGGAGGCGGACCTCAAGATAGCCCTGTCCGCCCGGGAGGACGCGCGCCGCGAGGCTGAGGCATCCGTGCGCAGGCGGCCGGCGCCATCCATGTCCGCGCCACGGTCGGACGGGTCGGTGGAACGGCCTCCCGCATCGGCTCGAGGCTCCGTGGACGCTTCCCTGGCGGAGACGGATCGGACGGACAGGCCCGGGACGGCGCCCGCAGGGACGGCGCCCGCGGGGACGGCGCCCGCGGGGACGGTGCCCGCAGGGACGGCGCCCGAGGGCGCGGCCGGGGACGGATGGTCAACGGAGCTTGAGACCCGGCCTCCCGTGGAAAGCACCATTCCATTCATACGCTTCGCGGAAAAACCCGTGGTGATCGAACCTTCCTTCGCCGAGAAGGCCATGGAACTGCACCGGCGAGGTTTCTCCAGCGACATCATCGCTGCGCGCCTGGGAAGCACCATGAGCGAAGTGGAGCTGGCCCTGGCGGTGGAGACCGGCAGAAGCCGATCAACCGAGGGTTCCTGAGGCCGCGACCGGATTCAGGCTTCGGCTTCCAGCCCGTATTCCTGCAGCTTCTGGTAGAGGGTCTTGCGCCCTATGCCCAGTATTTCGGCGGTCCTGCTCTTGTTGCCGCCCTGGGCCGCAAGCGTCTCGCGGATGATCACGCGCTCGGCGGCGGCCAGGCTGGAACCCGGGCTGATCCGTATCACGGAGTCCTCGGCGCTCCTGCCGACGCCCGGCGGCAGGTCGTCCACCGTGATGAGCGACCCCGATGACATGACCACGGCGCTCTCCACGCAGTTGCGCAGCTCCCTCACGTTTCCCGGCCAGGGGTACGAATAGAGTATCGCCCGCGCCTTGGGGTCGAATCCGACCACGTCCTTGCCGTTCTCCCCGGCGAACTCTCGGAGGAAGGCGCTGGCCAGGATGGGGATGTCGTCCTTGCGTTCGCGGAGCGGCGGCACCTCTATGTTCACCACGTTCAGCCGGTAGTACAGGTCCTCCCGGAAATTCCCCTTGGCGATCTCTTCCTTGAGGTCGCGGTTGGTGGCCGCGATGACCCGCACGTCCACCTCCACCGTGTCCTCCCCGCCCACGCGCTCGAATCGCTTTTCCTGCAGCACCCGGAGGATCTTGATCTGGACGTTCTGGTTGATCTCGCCTATCTCGTCGAGGAAGAGCGATCCGTCGTTGGCCAGCTCGAAGCGGCCCTTCTTGCGGGCCTGGGCCCCGGTGAACGAGCCCTTCTCGTGGCCGAAGAGCTCGCTCTCCAGGAGCGACTCCGCGAGCGCCGCGCAGTGGACCTTGACGAAGGGCCGTTCCGCCCTCGGGGACAGGTTGTGCAGGGCGTCAGCCACGAGTTCCTTGCCCACGCCGCTCTCTCCGGTGATCAGCACGCTGGCCTTGGTGGGGGCCACCCTGCGCACCAGCTCGAAGATGCGCCGTATGGCCGGACTCTTGCCGACTATGCTCGAGCCGCGGCGCTGGGTCTCCACCTCCAGCTGGAGCTCCTCGTTGCGCCTGGCCAGTTCCCTCCGCTCCAGCGCACGGCGGATGAGCAGGGACAGGTGCTCGAGGTTGACCGGCTTGGTGATGAAGTCGTACGCACCGACGCGCATGGCCGTGACCGCGTCTTCCACGGTCCCGTGGCCGGTCAGGACTATCACCGGCAGGGAGGGATAGCGCCCGGTCACCCGCTTGAGGAGCTCGGTGCCCGACATGCCGGGCATGCGGAGGTCGGTGATCACCAGGTCCACGTCGCCGGCCTCGACGGCGCGCAGGCCCGCCTCGCCGTCGGGCGCCAGGACCACCGAGTAGCCGTCCATCCGCAGGAATTCGCCGAGCCCCTCGCGGATGTTCTTCTCGTCGTCCGCTATCAATATCGTGGATTTCATCTTGGCGTCGCCTCCGAGGCGCCGGTCGAGTCGGCCGCGCCCTTCTCATCGCCGAGCCGATACTCGATGAGGCGGCGGTCCCGCTGCGGCACGGGCAGCGCTATGGTGAACGAAGAGCCCTGGCCAGGCCGCGACTCGACGGTGATGTCGCCGCCGTGCTCCTTGACGATCTTGTACGCCAGGGTGAGGCCGAGTCCCGTGCCGTTCTCCTTGGTGGTGAAATACGGCTCGAATATCTTGCCCAGCTTGTCCTCCGCGATCCCCGTCCCGGAATCGGTCACGGACAGGCGGACCTCGTCCCCCGCGAGTTCGGTCGCGAGCCTCAGTGAGCCGCCGTCGGGCATGGCGCC
>JAKLIU010000184.1 GCA_022709445.1 Spirochaetota bacterium
GAAGCCCGCATCAGGCAGGAGATAGCGGTCCTCGAACGCGAACTGGCCGAGGGCTGAGTCAGGAGACAACCACAGAGACACAGAGACACAGAGGAAATGTGGAGGGGAGCCAAGAAGGTGTGCGGAGAACGGACTGGGAGGTTTTTCTGGTATGCCCTTTGGGCCTATCCGAAAGGGCTCCGCACGCGTCGATGACCTTCTTTGGAGATGCTTTGCCATCTTTTTACGCGCTCTGTGACTCTGAGCCACTGTGGTTCGATTTTCAGTCGAGACAATGACCCTGGGAGGGGATGAGATGGAACAGAGAAAAATGAAGGAAGCGAAGCTGGCTGAGCTGAAGGCGAGCCTGCTCACGGTCGAGGGCAGGCCCACCGAGGTCTACAGCCGCATCGTCGGGTACTACCGCTCGGTGCGCAACTGGAACCCGGGCAAGCGCGAGGAATTCGGCAAGCGGCGCGAATACGCCTTCCCGTCCTCCTGGCAGGCTCAGCCCGTGTCCGCGCGGGAGGACGCCTCCGCGCGCGGGGAAGAGTCTCGCGCCGCGCCCGCTGGCCCGTCCGCCAGGCCCACGTCCTATCTCCTGTTCACCAGGCGGACCTGCCCCAACTGCCCGCCGGTCAAGGAGTGGCTCATGGGATCGGGCCTGCAGGGCATCCCGGTGGACGTGGACAGCGCCGACGGGCTCGACCTGGCCAGGCAGTACGAGGTCCTGGCCACCCCGACCGTGGTCCTCCTGGACTCCACGGGCGAGGAGTGCGGCCGCTGCTACACCCGCGCCCAGCTCCTGGCCACCCTGTCGCCCGTCCCGGCGGCGGTCCTGGCCTGATTCCCGGAACGGGAGGCCGGCCCCTGCGGGTCGGCCTCAGGAAGACCAGCCTCATCGACTACCCGGGCAGGCTCTCGGCCGTGGTGTTCCTGCCCGGCTGCAACTTCGCCTGCCCCTACTGCCACAACCCCGGGCTGGTCGCGCCCCTGGACGATTCCATCCTGGTGGATTGGGACGACGCGCTGGCACACCTGCGGGCCAGGCGCGGGCTCCTGTCCGGGGTGGTCTTCTCCGGGGGCGAACCCACCCTCCGCCGGGAATTGCCAGCCCTGGTCGCCCTGGCTCGGGAACTGGGCTACCTGGTCAAGCTGGACAGCAACGGCTCCGATCCGGGAGCCCTCGCCGCCGCGGGGGCGGACTTCCTCGCCATGGACCTGAAGACGGCGCCCGCGCGGTACCGCGCCCTGTGGCCCTCCGCGCCGGCCGACATGGAAGCGCGCATCCTGGGGAGCATGCGGGTCCTGCGCTCGTCCGGGGCCGGCTACGAGTTCCGGATCACCTGCGCGCCGGGGATCTTCGGCCCTGCCGAGGCCCGCGAGCTGGCCGCCTTCCTGGAGCCGGGGGACCCGGTGGTGCTGCAGCGCTACCGACCGGGCGAGGTGCTGGATCCGGCCTGGGCCGCCGGGGTCTCCCCGTACACGGAGCCGGAGCTGGAGACCCTGCGGGACCTCCTTGCCGCCCGCGCCCCCATGACCAGGATCCGCTCCGGCTGAGCCCCCTGCGCGCGTTTTCCGCTTGCCTCCCCGGGCCCCGCGGGCCTACCATCGGCCCATGGACGAGCGCCTGCCCGACAGTTTCCATCCGCTGATCCGCGACTGGTTCCTCGCGCGACACGGCAACCCGACGCCGGTTCAGGCGATGGCCTGGCCGGTGATCGCCGCCGGGCGGCACGCCCTGGTGACCGCGCCGACCGGATCCGGCAAGACCCTCACCGCCTTCCTGGACGCCCTCTCGCGCTTCGCGGCGGGGAGCCTGCCCGCGGAGGGCCTGTCGGTGCTCTACGTCTCGCCGCTCAAGGCCCTCAACGAGGACATACGCAGGAACCTCCTGGAGCCCCTGGGCGAGCTGTCGGCGCGCTTCATCGCCGCCGGGCAGCGCTTCCCCCACCTGCGCGTGGCCACGCGTTCCGGCGACACGCCTCAGGCCGAGCGCAGGCGCATGCTCTCCGACCCGCCCAACATCCTGTGCACCACCCCCGAGAGCCTGGCCATACTCCTGTCCTCCAAAGGCGGCACGTCCCTGCTCTCCGGCCTGCGCCTGGTCATCCTGGACGAGCTGCACGCGGTCCTGGGCACCAAGCGCGGTTCCCTGATGGCCTGTTCCCTGGGCAGGCTGGCACTGCTGGCGGGCGAGTTCCAGCGGGTCGCCCTGTCCGCCACCGTGAATCCCCTGTCCGCGGCGGCGGAATACCTGGGCGGCAGGATGCTCGTGCGGGAGCCCGGGCTGCCGGCCCGCCACGAGGTCCGCCCGGTGGAGACGGTGGTCGCGCCGGGGGACCGGGAATACCTGCTCGAGGTGGCCTGGCCCGAGGCAGTCGCGGCCGGTTTCACCGCTCCCGGACCCGCCGGTCGCGCGGACGGGGACGAGGCGACCCGTTCCCGCCACCTGGCCGTGGTGCGCGACCTGGTGTCCCGGCTGGGACCGGGGCGGACCACCCTGGCCTTCGCCGACTCCCGCCGCCGGACCGAGCGGGTGGCCGCCATGATCAACGAGGAGGCGGGCGAGGGGACGGCCTGGGCCCACCACGGCTCGCTCTCCCGCGAGGTGCGGAGCGCGGTGGAACAGCGGCTCAAGGAGGGCCGGCTGCCCTGCGTGGTGGCCACCGGTTCCCTGGAACTGGGCATCGACGTGGGCAGCGTGGACCTGGTGGCCATGCTCGGGCCGGCCTCCCGGGCCGACCAGGCCCTGCAGCGCCTGGGACGCGCCGGCCACGGGGTGGGCCGCCGCAGCGCCGGGGTGGTCTATCCCTTCCACGGCATGGACCTCCTCCTGGCGGCCGCCATGGCGGAGACGGTGCGGGAGCGGGCGGTGGACCCGACCCTGCCGCCGGACAGCCCGCTGGACGTCCTGGCCCAGGCGATCCTGTCCATGACCCTGTTCGGGGAGCGCCGCGTGGACGAACTCCACGACGAGATCAGGTCGTTCTCGCCCTTCGTCGCCCTGGCCAGGGAGGACTTCGACGCGGTGGTCGGCATGCTCGCCGGCCGCTACGAGGGTTCCCGCGCCAGGGAGCTGAAGGCCCGCGTGTACCTGGACCCGGAGGCCGGCACGATCCGCGCCCGCGAGGGAGGCGCCATGCTGCTGTACGCGTCCGGCGGCGCCATCCCGGACCGCGGGTACTACTCCATGCGCCTGCCGGACGGCGCCAAGGTGGGCGAACTGGACGAGGAGTTCGTGTTCGAGCGCCGCGTGGGCAACAGCTTCGGTTTCGGCGCCCAGGCCTGGCGCATCACGGCCATCACGGACGAAGCCGTGGACGTGGTGCCGCTCGGGCGGGATGCGGACTTCATGCCCTTCTGGAGGGCTGAGAAGGCGCCCCGCGGGCAGTCGGTCTCCGCGGCCATGCTCGAGTGCTGTTCGGCCTGCCAGGATGATGCCCCCGCCTTGGCCCGCCGCCTGCGCGGGGAGCTGGGTTTCAGCCAGGCCGCGGCCGACGCGCTCCTCTCGTTCCTGGAGCGGCAACTGAAGGCCCAGCGGGGCGTCGGCCTGGCCTCGGCCTCCCATGTCCCCGTCGAGCTCTGCCTGGACGCGGGCGACGGTCGCGGAGCCAGGCCCCCGGGCGTGGTGGCCATCCTGCACACCCTGCGCGGCCGCGGCGTGAACGAGCCCCTGGCCCTGGCCTTGGCGGGCTCGGTCGGCGAGCGGCTGGGCGCGACCGTGGACACGGTGACCGATGACGACACGGTCCTCCTGGTCCTGCCCTCGGGGGACGGGGCGGCCTGCCGGGAGGCCATCGAGTCCGCCCTGTCGGAGCTGGGCGACCCGGCCAGGCTGTCGGCCCGGGTGCGCGATGGCCTGGAGGGAAGCGGGGTCTTCGGGGCCGCGTTCAGGGAGAACGCCGGCAGGGCCCTCCTCCTGCCCAAGGGCGGATTCGGGAAGCGCACGCCCCTGTGGATCACCCGCCGGCGCGCCAAGGAGCTGTTCGCCCGCGTCCGGGGCTACGGGGACTTCCCGGTGATCAGGGAGACCTGGAAGAGCGTCCTGGAGCAGCGTTTCGACCTGGCCGGCCTGTCGCGGCTCTGCGCCGGCCTGGCTTCCGGGTCGGTCAGCGCGGGCTTCTTCCGGACGGAAGCGCCCAGCCCCTTCGCCTCGCACGCGTCGTGGGCCGAGGTGAACCGCTACCTGTACGATGGGGACGGGCTGGAGGCCGGTGCCTCCGGCTTCTCCCGCACGGGCGATGCCCTGTCCGCGAGCGAGCGGGCCATGCGGGGCGCCCTGGACGACCCGTCCCTCAGGCCGGCCATACCCGGGACGGTGGCCGCATCCTTCCGCGCCCGCCTCAAGCGGGAGCTGCCCGGCTGGGCTCCCGCTTCCGAGGACGCCCTGGCCGACTGGGTGGACGAGCGCGTCTTCATCCCCCTGGACGAGTGGGGGGTCCTGCTGGCCGCCTGCCCGCCCGGGCTCGCCTCGGCGGCGGCCGAGGCCCTCGGGGATGGACGGGGGCGTCCGGGGCGCGGGCCGCTCTCCCGCCTGTGCCTGACGCGCCTGCCCGGCTCGGTCCTGGACGCCGTCACCGTGCACAAGCCGGGGGTGGCGCTGGACGTGGCCGCCGACCAGCCGATGCTGCTGTGGACGATCTGCGCGATCTTCGGCGTGGCGGGGATCTTCGGGATGATCGACATCCTGGTCTTCGTCCGCGTCCGCG
>JAKLIU010000185.1 GCA_022709445.1 Spirochaetota bacterium
CGGCTCCGGTCGAGCTCCTGCTTCCCGCGGTTCCCGATTGGGACGGCGGTGAGACGATCGCGGACCTCCGCGTGACCCGGCTGACGCTCGCCGGCGTGGACGGCGGCGAGGGCTATCGCCTCGTCGCCCATCAGTGTCTCGAAAGCCATCGCGACCTCCTGTATTTCGGGAATCGGTTGATCAGTCGACCGCTCGTGCAAGCGCTCTCTGCATCAGGGTCGCGGGGCGTCGCTGGCGACGCCCCGCCGAGGGGGGCAGCGTAAAAGCGCCGCGCGACGCGCGGCCTTTGGAGCGAGGGGGGAGACGTCCCCCCCTTGCCCGTCCATGGATCGCCTCAATCAGAAGTACAGTTCATATTCCTGGGGAACCGGGGCATTGTACACGTACTCCGCTTCCTTCTTTTTCATCTCCACCCAGCCGGCGACCAGCTCCGCGGGGAAGGCGGGCTTGAGGTAGGCGTTGTCCTTCTGGAGGCCTGCCAGCACGTGGAAGAGGCCCGTGGGGAAGGTGTTCTTGGGGGTTTCCTTGGAGCCGGAGAAGCCGAGCTTGACCGGGTCCAGCTTGCGCTCGACGCCGTCCAGGCCCGCGAGGAGCATGGCGGCCAGGAAGTAGTAGGTGTTGGCCGTGGCGTCGCCGGTGCGGAACTCGATGCGCGCCTCGCCCTTCTTGAGGTAGCCGGGGATGCGCACGGCGGCGGCGCGGCTGGCCTGGGCGAAGGTGGCGGACACCGGCGCCTCGTAGCCGGGGACCAGGCGGCGGTAGCTGTTGGTGCTGGGGTTGGACCAGGCCAGGAGGGAACCGGACAGGGCGTGCGACAGGATGCCCGCGGTGTAGGACAGGCCGATCGGGGACAGGCCGTACAGGCCCTCGCCGGGGAAGACGCTGGCGCCCTTCTTGTCTATGTACTGGTGCACGTGCATGCCGTTGCCGGCGATCTTGTACATGGGCTTGGGCATGAAGGTGACGAACAGGCCCATCTCGTCGGCGACGTTGCGGATGATCCACTTGGAGAGGACCACGGCGTCCGCCGCGCCCAGGAGCGAGATGAAGTTGAGCTCGATCTCCAGCTGGGCGGCGCCCACCTCGTGGTGGTGGTACTTGACCGGGATGCCGGCGGCTTCCATCAGCTTGACCACCTCGTTGCGCAGGCGGCCGTACTTGTCGTCCGGGGACATGCGGTGGTAGCCCTTGGACAGGCCGAAGCGCGGCACGTCCTCGTAGCCTTCGCCGATGCCCTCGGCGCTCTCCACGAAGTAGTAGGAGTGGTCCACCGTGGTGGAGTGGCGCACGTCGTCGAACACGTAGAACTCCAGCTCCACGAGCATCTTGGCGTCGTCGCCGACCCCGGTCTCCTTGAGATGCTCGGCGGCTTTCCTGGCCACGGTGCGCGGGTACTGGTCGAAGGGCTGGCCGTCGGTGGTCCACACGTCGCTGAACGCGTGCAGGATCCTGAAACCGTCCTTCTCCTCGACGAAGGCGGTGGACAGGTCGGGGATGGCCACCATGTCGCTCTTGTGGACCTGGGCGTAGCCGAAGTTGCTGGCGTCGAAGCCGATGCCGTTCTTGAGGACTTTCTCGGTCACGTAGGCGCGCGGGAGCGAAACGGAGCGGACGGCGCCGTGGATGTCCACGACGAGCATCGAGAGGTAATCGATGCCGGAAAGGTCTCCCGAATACTTGGAGAGCATCATGGTTGACTCCTTGGTTGGAGGGATCGCCGGAGACCTGGGTCGTCCTGGCCCTGTTTGGACCGCCGGAATTCGAGCCGACGATCCGCGACATACTACTACCTGGATACTGCTTTACGCAAGGGAAAATACCATAAAAGTTCAATATCCGACACGGCGTTTCGCATTATGAAACTTCCTGCGGGGTATCCGGCGGTACAGGGAGGCTGTCGGGCATTTCGGGCGATAGTATCGGAAAATACTTTTTCTCATATGATAGTCATATATGTAGATAATACCTTTCCGATTATCGACGGATAATATCCAGTGGCGGCCACGGGATACTACCTACACAGGTTCCGGCCAGGAAAACCGTCGTCCACCCCACACCCTCGACAGACTTCGTCCCGGGGCTGGGGCATGCGTGCACGGTGCGGGACTCCGCCAGCCGGAACAGACGGCGGCCGCATAGCATTCCGGCCGGGTTTCGGCATCCGCGGAAGCATGGTGCCGGAGAAACGCCAGGCGGCTCGGAGCAGGCATACGAGCTGCCTGTCACGCCTTGGCGCAAGCAAACCCGCGACCGGTCATGCGCCGTCCCGGAAAACCGCGCCGGCGACGCGCCTACCGCCTCGGCTGCATCTCCGCAACCGGCATCCGCGGGGAGTGCCCACGTTTACCGGAAAATGGTTCGCCTGCCCGGGCCGCGGGCACGATCGCGGGCACGATCGCGGGCACGATCGCGGGCAGGATATGGATAGTTCTCACTCGACACGTGAGTCTTTTCATCGTACCATGCCGACGATACGGTCTAACGCATTGGAGCAAACTAAAAAAGAGAAGGAGTCACATGTGACTCGTCGCGCATGGTTCCCCGGCGTCTTCAGCATCGCCATCGCCGTACCCCTCCCCCTCATCTGGGCGCTGGTGTATTTCTCGCCGTTCGGCTCCCCGTTCGGGCTGGCGGTGCCCGCCGCCTCCTTCGCCCCGGTGCTCGCGGCGGCCATCCTGCAGGCGGCAGTGGCAGCATGGGCCCTGGATTCGGAAGACGCGAGAAGGCTGGGCCTGCGACTGTCCCTGTTCGCGGTCGTCGCCCTGGGCGCGCCCGTGGCCGCGGGAATGTTCCTGCACCCGGACTTCTTCAGCGCGGTATTCATGGCCATCATCCAGGGTCTCTGCCTGGGCTTGTACCGGGGCGAACTGGTGTACGGCACGCGCCCCTGCTCGCCCGCCCGCTCGGGCTTCCACCGGTTCGGCCTCGCGGCCAGCATCCTGTTCACCGGATGGATCTGCCTGATGGGCTACGCCCTGGCCACCCGGTCCGAGCCGCGCTGGATGGAATCGCTCATCTACAACGTGTACAACGCGCTGCTGGCCGCCGCGCTCTTCTACACGACCCTGCGGACGGTCGGGAACGCCAAGCGCACGGTGAGCGCCTCGAAGGCGTCCTTCACGGTGGACGGACTGGATTTCGGCCCGGTCATCGGGCCGGTGGCGTGCGAAATCGCCGGCATGCTGCTCTCCTCGGGAACGGGCGCGGGCTGCGCGGAAATCCGCCGCAGGCTGCACGGCGAGCCCTGCGTCTGCGATTTCGAGGACAGGCCGGGGTTCTGCGCCGACTACTCAACCATCTACAATGCCGTGATCAAGATCAGGCGCCTGGTCGAGGCGCTGCGGATCGGCACGGTGGAAGACGCCGTGGACGCACCGTCGGGAAACCGCATGAAGTGGCGCTTCCTGCCGGCGGAAGGCGTGGAAACGAGCTGACGGCCCAGCGGGGACAGTATCGCAGGGATGACCGCGCGGAGTTCCGACGGGCATCCGCATACCGGGACGGCGAGGCGACGGCGCGCGGATGCGCGACCCCGCCATGCCCGCGAATGGAAGGCAGGAAATGGTGCACATCATCGAATCGGTCTACGCAGCGCTCGTCACCGCAGCGGTACTCACGCTCCTCTTGCCCGCCCGCCGGGAAGGCACGCGATACCGGGACGGCCGCACGGCCGCGAGAGTCCTCCTGGTGATCGGCATGGTCTTCCTGATCGCCGACCTGGATACGTGGAGGAGCATCCCCGCCAGCGTCGCCCTCTTCGGGTACGGCTTCATCATGCTGTTCCGCAAACGACTTGTGGCGGACCGTCCGGTTCCCGCCGGCCCCGCACCGGAAACGGAGTCTCGCGCCAGGAGGACGGCCCGCCTGTCGGTCGGCGTCGCGGGCCTGGCGCTGTGCGCGACCGCGGCTGCATTGATCTACGTCTTCCCGACCAGGGACCTGGACCGACCCGCCGGCGGCAGGACGGTCGGCACCGCCAGCTTCATGATGCAGGACGACGCGCGGACCGGCGTTTACGGGGACGCTCCCGGCCAGGCCAGGCGCATCATGGTGCAGGCATGGTATCCCGTCGCCGGAGGAAAACCGGCTGGAGCGGATCGCGCCATCTGGCTGCCGGATCCAACGGTACGCGCGGAGATGGCAGGCTACGCCGGCATCCCGTCCTTCGCCCTGTCGCACCTGTCCAGGGTCCGTACCAACGCCTGGTTCGACGCGACGCCCGACGGCGCCGCGGGCCGCCTTCCCGTGGTGATCCTGTCGCACGGATGGAGCGGCACCCGGTTCCTGCACGCGGACCTGGCGGAGGAACTGGCCAGCGGGGGCGCGCTGGTGCTCGCCATCGACCATTCCTATGGCGCGTTGGCCGTCACGCTCCCGGACGGCACCGTGTTGCCCTGGGTTCCGCTCATCCTGCCCAGGCGCGCCGATTCCGAGGCGACCTTCCTGTCCGCGGCCCGCGGCCTGGTGGAAAACTACGCGAGGGACGTGGAACTGGTGGCGAAAGCGCTCCGCTCCGGAACCCTCCCGGGCCCGCTGGCCGCCCTGGCTGACCCGGGGCGGATTGGGCTTGCGGGACACTCGACCGGGGGCGGGGCGGACGTGCTGGTGGCAATCCGCGATCCCGGCATCAAGGCGGTACTTGGACTGGACGCCTGGGTCGAGCCGCTGGGAGCCGAGCT
>JAKLIU010000186.1 GCA_022709445.1 Spirochaetota bacterium
CGTGCTGCCGGCCAGCTTCGACCGGATACTCACGGGGGCGGTGCTGGCGGTCTCGCGCGCGATAGGCGAGACGGCGCCGCTGGTGGTGATCGGCGCGTCCACCTTCCTGACGCACGACCCCACCTCGCCCTTCTCCAAGTTCACCACCCTGCCCATACAGATCTACCAGTGGACCTCGCGCCCCCAGCCCGAGTTCCGCAACCTGGCCGCGGCCGCCATCGTGGCGCTCCTGGCCCTCATGCTCACCCTCAACGCCTTCGCGATAGTCATGCGCGACAGGATACGCAAGCAAAGGAGAATAGCCTCATGAACGCTTTCGCGATCGGCCCGGGACGTGCCCGGGAGAAGGCGGGCGCCCGGGGGCCCAGCAGGTTCGAGGCGGCCGTCGGGTCGACGCCGTCCGGGAACGGCGCGGCGGCCGAGGGTCCCGCCCTGGAAACCAGGAACATGAACATACGCTACGGGGAGCACCTGGCGGTCAGGGACTTGAGCATCGCCTTCCAGCGGCGGAAGGTCACCGCCATCATCGGGCCGTCCGGCTGCGGCAAGAGCACCGCGCTCAGGGCCTTCAACCGCATGAACGAGCTGATCCCCGGCGCATCCACCGATGGCGAGGTGCTCTTCCACGGCGTCAACGTGTACGACCGGGACGTGGACCCGGTGGAGCTGCGCCGGCGCGTGGGCATGGTCTTCCAGAAACCCAATCCCTTCTCCAAGAGCATCCGGGAAAACATAGCCTGGGGGGCGCGCATCAACGGCTACAAGGGCGATTTCGACGAGCTGGTGGAGAACACGCTGAAGCAGGTCGCGCTGTGGGACGAGGTCAAGGACAAGCTCAAGCAGAGCGCCTACGCCCTGTCCGGGGGCCAGCAGCAGCGCCTGTGCATAGCCCGCGCCGTGGCCCTGCAGCCGGAGATCCTGCTCATGGACGAGCCGACCAGCGCCCTGGACCCCATGTCCACCGCCAAGATAGAGAGCCTCCTTGACGAGCTCAAGCGGCGGTATACTATCATCATCGTGACGCACAACATGCAGCAGGCGGGGCGCGTGTCCGACCGCACCGCCTTCATGCTCAACGGTGACCTGGTGGAGTACGACGACACCAAGACCATGTTCTTCAACCCGAAGGACGAGCGCACCGAGAATTACATTTCCGGCCGGTTCGGCTGAGAGGCGGCTCACCATGACGACGCGCATACAATTCAACGAGGAGCTCAACCGGCTCCACCACGACATCATGGCCATGGGCGCCCGGGTGGAGGAAGACCTCCGCAAGGCCCTCGAGGCGCTCAGGACCGGCGACACCGGCCTGGCCAAGGAAGTGAAGGCGGGCGACGAGGTGGTCAACGCCATGCAGGTCAAGATCGAGGACCAGGCGGCCATGCTCATCGCGACCCAGCAGCCGGTGGCCCGCGACCTGCGGGAGCTGGTCACCGTGTTCAAGATGACGGACAACCTGGAGCGCATCGGGGACCACGCGGTGCACCTGGCCAAGGCCGCCAGGCGCCTGGCCGACGACCCCTATCCCCGTCCCCTGGACCGCCTCCAGCGCATGGCGTCCACCGGCTGCGAGATGCTCCACCAGGCGGTGACCGCATTCCTGGCCCGGGACGAGGCGATGGCCCGCGCCGCCGCCGCCCGGGACGACGAGATAGACGCCGAGCACAAGGCCTTCATCGACGAGGTGCTGGCCTACCTGGCCGCCAATCCCGGCAAGGCCCAGCAGGCCACCCGGCTGATCGCCACCTCGAGCTTCCTGGAGCGCATCGGCGATCACGTGACCAACGTCTGCGAGGCCGTGGTGTTCATGGCCACCGGCGTCCACGTAGAGCTGAACGAGTAGCCCGTGTCCAGGGCGCGCATCCTGGTCGTCGAGGACGACCCCGACATCCGCGAGCTCCTCTCCTACACCCTGGGCAAGGAGGGCTACGAGGTGATCGCGGCTGCTTCCGGCGAGGAAGGGTTGCGCGCCGCCGCCGCCGGCAGGGTGGACCTGGCCATCCTGGACGTGATGCTCCCCGGCATGGACGGGCTGCAGCTCCTCCGGAAACTCAAGTCCGGCGAGTCGACGCGGGGATTCCCGGTGCTGATGGCCAGCGCCAGGGGCGAGGACGCCGACGTGGTCGCCGGCCTGGAGCTGGGAGCGGAAGATTACGTCACCAAACCCTTCAGCCCCCGGGTGCTGGTGGCCAGGGTGCGGACGGCGCTCAGGCGTCCCGAGGCCCGTAACGGCGAACGGGCCGACGGAGGGGTGCTGGAACGGGGCGGCATCAGGCTGGACCCGGGACGGCACGAGGTGATGGCGGACGGCGCGCGCGTCGAGCTGTCCGCCACGGAGTTCGAGGTGCTGGCCGTGCTCATGGCCCAGCCGGGGCGCGTGTACGGACGCGCGGCGATCATCGACCGGGCCAAGGGCGGGGACTACCCGGTCGGGGACCGCTCGGTGGACGTGCAGATCGTGTCGCTCAGGAGGAAGCTCGGCCCGCTCGGGGAGCTCATAGAGACGGTCCGTGGCGTGGGATACCGCTTCCGCGATGGCTAGCCGCCGCCGGGGCGTCACCTTCGCCGCCAGGCTCTGGGCCATCATCCTGGGCGCCTGCCTGGCGAGCATCGCGGCCATGTCCGCCGCCGCCGCCCTGCAGATGGCCCGGCTCAACCGCGACGCGTCGCTCTCCTCCCTCGCGGTAGCCGCCGCAGCGCTGGGCAACGCGGCCGATCTCTCGGATCCCGGCGGCTTCTGCCGGCAGGCCGCGGCGGGCACCCCGCTCAGGCTCACGCTGATAGGCCCGGACGGCACGGTACTGGGCGATTCCCGCGGCGAGGCTGCATCCATGGAAAACCACGCCGCGCGGCCCGAGGTCGCCGCGGCCCTGGCCGGGGAACCGGGCCAGTCGGTCAGGGAATCACCCACCCTCGGCGGGGACATGGCCTATGCCGCGGTGCCCCTGTTCAGGGACGGGGTCCTGGCGGGGGTCCTCAGGGCCGCGATGGACCTGCCGGACCTTGGCGCGCGGATGGGGCCCTTCATGCTCTGGTCCCTCGGCGTTGCGTTGGCGCTCGCGGCAAGCGCGGCCATGGCGGCGAGGGCGGCCGGCAAACGACTGGGCGGACCCATTGCCTCCCTGTCCCGCGCCGCCGACGCCTGGGCCGCCGGCTCGCTGGAAGTCCGCGCCCCGGCATCGGGGCTGCCGGAACTCGCCACGCTGGCCGGGGCGCTCAACGCCATGGCCGCCGAACTGGCCTCCAGGATGGAGCAATCCGACCGCCTGGGCCACGAGCTGCGGGCCGTGCTGGATGCCATGGGAGAGGGCCTCATGGCCCTGGACCCGCAGCTGAGGGTCACCCTGGCCAATCCCCTCGCCGCGGGCACCTTCCGGGCGGCGGAAGGGCCGGCGGGCGCCATGGAGGGCCTCCACGTCCTCGAGGCCACCGGCAGCGCCGCCCTGGGCGAGCTGGCCGCCCGCTGCGCGGAGTCCGGCGCCCGCCAGGAGGCGGAACTCCGCGTATTCGGTCCGGCCGGCACCCGGATGCTGGAGGTCGTCGCCGAACCCCTGCCCTGGCCGGAAGGCCGTTCGGGCGTCGTGCTGGTGCTCAACGACCTGACGCGCACCCGGCACCTGGAGACCGTGCGCAGGGACTTCGTGTCCAACGTGTCCCACGAGCTCAGGACGCCCATCACGCTGATCAAGGGCTTCCTGGAGGCGATGCAGGGCGCGAGCGCGGAGGATGCCGCGCGCTTCGTCGGAATCATGCGCCGGCACGCGGACCGCATGGGCGCCATGGTGGAGGACCTCTTGACCTTGGCCAGGCTGGAGAGCGCGGAGCGGCCCGGCCTGGTCCTGCGGGAAACGGATGCCCTCGAGCTGATACGCCGGTCGGTGGAGACCATGGACCTGGACGCCCGGGCCAAGGATGCCACCATCCGCGTCGAGGCGCCGGCCGGGCTGCGGGTACAGGCCAGCGAAGGGCTCCTGGAGCAGGCCCTGGTGAACCTGCTGCAGAACGCCCTCAGGTACGGCCCGACCGGGGCCGAAGTGCGCGTCAGCGCCGCGCCCGGGCCCACCGGCATGGTGTCGTTCACCGTCGCCGACCGCGGCCCGGGCATCCCCGAGCGGGACCGCGAGCGCATCTTCGAGCGTTTCTACCGGCTTGACCGGGCGCGCGGCAGGGAACTCGGCGGAACCGGGCTGGGCCTGGCCATCGTCAGGCACATAACCCTCGCCCACGGCGGACGGGTGTCGCTGGAAAGCCGGGAGGGCGAGGGAAGCGCCTTCACGGTCAGCGTGCCGGCCGCGGGATCCGCGCCGTCGGCGGGATCCGGCCCCGCGAGCGCCCAGGCGAACGAGCCCTCCCCGTCCATCGACACGGCCAGGCAGTAGCCTCCGCCCATCCAGCGCCTGACCCCGGCCGCCATGGAACCGGTGGCCGAGCCGTCGGGACCAGGGACCAGGGCCGTTCCCCAGGGGCTGTCCGGAGCCAGCGCGCAGGGCAGGCCTCCAACCGTGAAAGCGAAGCGTTCAGGCTGGCCCAGCCAGTCGGCCCTGAAGCGGCCGGCCGCCACCTCGGGGGCGAACCCGGCGGGATCCCGGTCCCAGGGATCGGCCATGCGCCGCTCGGCCTCCCGGGCGAAGCGCGGCAGG
>JAKLIU010000187.1 GCA_022709445.1 Spirochaetota bacterium
GAAGTCGGTGACCGTGAACCGGTCGATGGAGAACACGTCCCAGAGCGAGGTGCCGGCGGGGATCAGGTCCTCGCGCATGAGGATGGCCACCGCCTCGGCCCGTGTCTCCTCGTCGGCCACGAACAGGATGTTGCCCTCGCCCACGGAGAAGGCTATGCCCTCCTCGTCCAGGCGGCTGGTGATCAGCCTGAGCTCGTCGTCGCTCTGTATGGGCGTGCTGATGAGGCGCACCATGGTCGGCGCTCCGGAGACGGAGACGAGCAGCACGATTCCCACGATGACGGCCAGCACCACGCCGGCCAGTATGAGTTTCTGGGGCAGCCCCCAGGATGCCCAGAGCGTCTTGAGGCGTTCAGCCGCCTTCTTGAGCCATTCGTTCATGTTCCCCCTCCCAGAAGAACGAACGCGGGTTGCGCCGGCCGGCGCGACCCTGACATTCGCGGTATGCGATACGGACCGTCAGGGCTACCTGGTGTTGATGAGGTCCTTCCAGGCGCGCACCACGCGGTCCAGCACGGTGCGGGTTATGTTCAGCGACATGTTGGCCTTGGCCATCGCTATGGTCACGTCGTGGGCCTCTATGGAGTCCGGGTCCACCAGCATCCGCTCGATGGCGTTCGAGCTGGCCAGCTGGTCGTCGTTGACGCCGTTCATGGCCTGCAGCATGGCGTCCTCGAAGCTGGGCGCCTCCGCCTCCCCGAGGGGCGACAGGAGGCCGGACTGGTCGAAATGCATGGCGTCCGTGCGCAGGAGCCCCACCCTGTCCCCGGTGGCCTTGACTGCGGACTGGTAGGCCTGCTGGACCGAGGATGCCGTGACGGAGGACGAAGAGCCGAATACGATTGCCATGGTTTACCTTCCGATCTCGAGGGCTTTCATGAACATAGCCTTGGCGCCGTTGGCCATGGTCGCGTTGGCCTCGTAGGCGCGCGAGGCGGCTATCATGTCCACCATCTCGGTCACTATGTTCACGTTGGGGTACTCCACCATGCCGGCGTTGGGGCCGGTCTTGATGGCGTCCGGGTGCGTCGGGTCGTAGACCATGCGCGAGGGCGAGGTGTCCTTCTGGATCTCGGACACGCGCACGCCGTCGCCCGCGCCGTTGTCCCACTTGTCGGGCATGAAGGGCAGGCGGAAGTACGGGGTCTCGACGATGGGCTTGAGGATGACGCGGCTGCGCTGGAAGGGACCGCCCTCGGGCGTGCGCGTGGTGGACTGGTTGGCTATGTTGTCCGCGATGACGTCCTGGCGCAGGCGCTCGGCGGTCATCCCGGAGGCGGCTATGTTGATGGTCGAAAACATTCCCATGGTGCTGTTCCTCCCTTATTTCAGGACCAGGTTGACCTGGTTGAACTCGAAGGCGGTGGCCTGCGTCATCATGGTGTAGCGCAGCTGGTTCTCCAGGGCGTCCATGAATTCCTGCTCCGGGTCCACGTTGTTTCCGTTGTTCTTGGCGGTGGACAGGTAGTCCAGCACCCGCCTGGGCTGGATGCTCCGCCAGTCGGTCGGCGTGTAGCCCGGGATGTGCCGCTCGTCCGAGGTGGCCATCTCCAGGACCGGCCGCCGGTCCTCCTGGTCCAGGGCGCGCTTCAGGAAGGACTCGAAGTTCACCTCCGAGCGCTTGAAATTGGGCACGTCCGCGTTGGCTATGTTGTTGGCGATGACCCCGTAGCGCAGGGTGGTGACGCCCATGCTCCGCTGCAGGAGTTCCATCGTCCTTCCGAAAGTCGTTCCCTCGAGCATGCTGCCCCTCCCGTTCGCCGCGACCCCGCGGCTCCACTCCATACTATCGGCCCGTTCCAGGCATCAACTTAGAAATCAAAATCCGGCCAATAAAGCCAAAACCAGACCACAGAGACACAGAGGCACAGAGAAAAAGCCAATGGCTTCTCAAATCCATTCCCATTCACCATCTCGCCACTCCATCCCTCACACTCTCTGACCATCTCATCTTCTCTGTGTCTCTGTGCCTCTGTGGCCAGTCTTCCGTGTTACAGGATGAATTTCGCCAAATCCTCGCTTTCGAAGATGCCCTTGAAGCGGTCGGCCACGAAATCCGGCGTGATGTCCACCTTCGCTCCCCGCATCTCCGGCGCGTCGAAGGAAATCTCCTCCAGAAGCCGCTCCATGATCGTGTGCAGCCTGCGCGCGCCGATGTTCTCCGTGCGGGCGTTGGCCTTCTCCGCTATAGCGGCCAGGGCGTCCACCGCCGCGTCCTCGAAGGCCAGCTCCACGCCCTCGGTGGACAGGAGTTGCCGGTACTGGGACACGAGGGCATTCTCCGGCTCCACCAGGATGCGCTTGAAGTCGGCGGCCGACAGGGCCTCCAGCTCCACCCGTATGGGGAAGCGCCCCTGCAGCTCGGGGATCAGGTCGGTGGGCTTGGACACGTTGAAGGCGCCGGCGGCTATGAACAGCACGTGGGTGGTGTCCACCACGCCGTACTTGGTCGTGACCTTGCTGCCCTCCACGATTGGCAGGATGTCGCGCTGGACGCCCTCGCGGGATACGTCCATGCCGCCGCCCCTGCCCTCGCGGGTGGCTATCTTGTCCATCTCGTCTATGAACACGATGCCCGACTGCTCGACCCGCTCCCGGGCCTCGGCCGTGGCGCGGTCCTTGTCCACCAGGCGCTCGGATTCCTCCTCCAGGATGACGCGGCGCGCCTCGCGGACGGGCAGGGACTTCTTCTTCTTCTTGCCGCCGAACAGGTTGGCGATGCCGGAGAAGGCGGATTCCAGCTCCTCCATCTGCTGTCCGGCCAGGAGCTCGAGGCCGGGGCCCGACTGGGCGCTCACCTGCAGTTCCACCATGCGCTCCTCGAGGGAACCGTCCCGGAGCATCTTCCTGAATTTCTCGCGGGTGTCGCCGGCGGCCCCGGGCTGGGGCGCGGGGACGACTACCCCGGGCTGGGCGGTCTCCGGCCTCGGGCCGAGTCCCGGCAGGAGGAGGTCCAGGAGCCGTTCTTCCGTCCGGAGCTCGGCGTCCTCGCGGACCCGCGCGGACATCTCCTCCATGACCATGCGGAACCCGGCCGCCATCAGGTCGCGCACCATGGACTCCACGTCGCGGCCCACGTAGCCCACCTCCGTGTACTTGGTGGCCTCCACCTTGATGAACGGCGCGCCCACCAGCCTGGCCAGGCGCCTGGCTATCTCGGTCTTGCCGACGCCGGTCGGCCCGATCATGAGTATGTTCTTTGGCGCGATCTCCTCGCGCTGGGCCTCCGGCAGGAGCTTGCGCCGGAGCCGGTTGCGCAGGGCGATGGCCACCGCCCGCTTGGCCTTGAGCTGGCCGATGATGTGCCGGTCCAGCTCCTCCACGATGTGCCGCGGGGTGAAGACCCCGAAGTCCTCGGTCACGGCAGTTCCTCCACCAGCACGCGGTCGTTGGTGTATATGCAGATGCCCCCCGCTATGCCCAGGCTGCGCCTGGCGATCTCCACGGCGGGCAGGCTGGACGAATCCAGGTAGGCCAGGGCCGCCGCGTAGGCGTACGGCCCGCCCGAACCTATGGCGATGGCGTCCTCGGCCGGCTCGATCACGTCGCCGGTCCCCGAAAGGAGCAGGGTCCGCTCCCGGTCGGCCACCAGGATGAGGGCCTCCAGCTTCCTGAGCATCTTGTCAGTGCGCCACTCCTTGGCCAGCTCCACGGACGCGCGGGTCAGGTCGCCGGAGAATTCCTTGATCTTCACCTCGAAGTGCTCGAGGAGCGTGAAGGCGTCCGCGGTCGCGCCGGCGAATCCGACGATCACCTTGCCGTCGTGGATCTTGCGCACCTTGCGGGCGTTTCCCTTCATCACAGTCTGGCCCATGGTCACCTGGCCGTCGCCGGCCATGGCCACCTTGCCGTCGCGTCGCACCGCGAGAATGGTCGTGGATCGTATCCTCATCGTTCTTCCCCCGTGATCGCCTTCGTGATCGCCTTGGCCGGCGCGTGGCCGCGCGAGGCGGCGTGCGGATGGGCGCTCGCGTAGACCGAGCGGAGCCGCTCCAGGTCCACGTGGGTGTACACCTGCGTGGTCGATATGCTCTCGTGCCCCAGGAGGCCCTGCACGGCCCGCAGGTCCGCTCCCCCGGCCACCAGGTGCGTGGCGAAAGAGTGCCTGAAGCCGTGCGGCGACAGGCGCTTGGACAGGCCGTGCCGCGCGGCGTGCCGTTCCACGATGTACTGGATGCCGCGCTCGGTCAGCCTGCCGCCCCGGGCGTTCAGGAAGAGCCAGGGCGATGCGGCGCCGGCGCGGATCCTGGCCTGGCGGTACGGCAGCCATTCCCGGATCGCCCCGGCGGCGGCCGGCGCCAGGAACACCGTGCGCTCCTTGGCGCCCTTGCCCCTGACGCGGGCCCTGCCCGCCGCCAGGTCCACCGATTCCAGTTCCAGGGCCGCGATCTCGGACACGCGGCAGCCGGTGCTGTAGAGCGTCTCGAAGAGCGCCAGGTCGCGGGCCGCCGCGAAGCCGTCGCCCTCCGCCTGCCCGATGAAGCCGGACATCTCGTCCTCGAAGAGGAAGGCGGGCAGCTTCCTGTCCATGGGCACGCTCTCGACGTCGCGCACCGGATTGGAACGCGCCTTCCCGTAGCGGACCAGCCAGCGGTACAGGCCCTTGAGGGCCGAC
>JAKLIU010000188.1 GCA_022709445.1 Spirochaetota bacterium
CGGCCTGCCCGAGCTCCACCACCACCATGGTCTCGTCGCCGTCGGTCTCCGAGACGCGCTTGAACGAGTCGATGATGGCGCTGGCCCGCCTGAGGCTGCTGGACAGCACTCCGGAAGCCTTGCGGATCTCCTCCATGACGACCCGCGCATCCCCCGGCTCCGCGCCCGCCCCCGAGGCCTCCGTCGACGCGGTGGCCAGGTCCCGCACGAAGGTGGCCGAGGTCAGGGCCACGCCTATCGGGGTGTTCAGCTCGTGGGCCAGCCCCGCGACGGCCGAGCCCAGCACCGCCGAGCGCTCGGTCCTGATGAGCAGCTTCTGGGCCGCGGCCAGCTCGTCGATGGTGGACTCGAGCTGGCTGTTCTTGAGGCGCAGCTGCCTGGTCCGAACCATGGCGAAGGCCAGCCCCAGGCCGGCCGCGGCCAGCGCGAAGGCGGCCGTGGCCCCGGCCAGGAAAATGGGCCGCCGGACCACGGAAGCGGGCATCACGGCGTACAGCGTCCAGGGTTTCAGCGTCAGGCCCTCCCACACCAGGAGGTACTCCTCGCCGTCCGGCAGGCGCATGAAACCCGAACCGCTGGAATCCGCGGCCATCTGGGCCTGGAGTGACGCTGCTTCCGCCCCGTACGACGGAAAGAAATCGTGCGTTCCCCGGGAGAGGTCGCTGGAGCCCAGGATGAACCCGCTCTCGTCCAGGACGCCGTAGCGCAGGAGGGAAGGCCTGCGCGGTTCCACGATGGGCTCGAAGAAGCGGGAGGCCTTGATGACGATGCCGGCTGCGCCGGCGTTCCGGTTCAGCTCGTCGTAGGCCGGGCTGGAGGCCACCACCACGGCGCGTTCGTCGACGCCGATCACGAACGGCCCGTCGAAGGCAACGTTGCCGCGCGTGGATGCCTTGAAGAATTCCGAATCGCTCGGGTTGAGCACCGCGAAGAGCTCGGTGGACTCGGCGGCATAGACTGGTTCGCCTCCGGCGTCCAGGTAGAACACGCTCTCGTAGTAGTCCACCTCGCGGGTCAGCCGCCTCGAGTACCCGGCCACCGATTCCATCAGCTCCAGTTCTCGGCTGGCGAGATCCGGGGTCACCGTGCCCGCCTTAAGCACGATGAGCTTGATCGCATCCGGGTTGTGGGCTATCTCGTAGCTGGCGCGCTTGGCCGCCTGCACGGACTCGAAGAACACGCGCTTTCGCTCCAGGAGGGACTCCTGGGCCGCTCCCAGGGAGTTGGCGCGGATTTCGGACGAGAGGCTGCCCGTCGTCACCGCGGCGAGACCCGCGAGCGGGAGCATGAGAGCCAGCCACGGCAGGAGGAAGAGAAGAACCAGCTCGCGCCAGCCCGAATAGGGTGCCTGGCGGCCTGCCTGCCCGGGGCTCCTGGGCATCTGCCTCAGTCCCTCCCCGTGACGCGCCTGGCGCCCGAGAGGATCTCGGCTTCCGCCCGCTTCACCCGCTCGATCACCTCCTGGGAGACCAGGGGATCGTCATGCCCGTACTCCAGGGACAGGATCCCGCCTTCCAGCCCGTAGCGGTAGGCCCCGGAAACCAGGCGGCCTTCCACGGCGAGCGTGACCAGGCGGCGCACGGCCTCGCCCGCGTTCTTGACCATGCTGGCTATGATGCGGTTGGGATCCAGGTAGCGCTGGTCCAGATCCACGCCGATGGCGTAGCGATCCGCCTCGAGCGCCGCGTCGAAAACCCCCTGGCCCGCCCCGCCGGCCGCCTGGAACACGACGTCGGCGCCGGCCGCGTACATGGCCGTGGCCAGCTTGGCGGCGGCCGCCTTGTCCTCGAAGGAACCGGCGAAACCCACGTACGCCTCCGTCTCAGGATCCACGTCCTCCACGCCGGCCAGGAACCCGTCCACGAAATCCCTGATGACCGGGATGTCCATCCCTCCCACGATGCCGACCCGCTTCAGGGGGTTGGCCTTGGGCATGCCGGGGTCCGCGGTGACCAGCGCGGCCAGGACCCCTGCCAGGTAAGCGCCTTCCGCCTCCACGAAATCCACGCTGGACAGGTTGGCGATCCCGTCTATCGGCCCGTCCAGGTAGATGAAATCCACGTCCGGGAAGCTCCTGGCCACAGCCTGGATCGCGTCGAAGAACTGGTAGCCCAGCACCACGACGATGTCAGAGCGTTCGGCCGCGCCGGTCACTTCCAGCTCATAGCGGCCGAGGAGCTCGTCGCACTCGACGGTCTCGTAATCCAGCCGCAGTTCATCCGCCACGCGGTGCAATCCGCGCAGCGCACCGTCGAAGAAGGATCCGTCGCCGAAGGAACCGGCTATGACCATGGCGACCTTGCGCGGCCGCTCCGGGCCGGCCTTGGCGCACGACGCCGCGACCAGGATCGCGACCGCCGCCATGATCCTGGTGAAAACTCGCTTGTTCCTGTGCATGGATCCAGTATAGGCAAAGACGGCCCGCATTGCGAGCGGGACCGGTCAGGCCCCGAGGCCCAGGCCGGCGGCGGCGTTCTCGGCGCAACGCCGCTTGAGCTCGGAGATGGAACGGTCGGAGCGGTAGGCGCAGTGGTCGCTCAGGAGCAGGTTCGGGACGCACAGGAGCGGGCTTCCGGGATCGGGGGGCTCCACGGGCGGAGTATCCAGGCCAGCGCCGCCCAAGCGGCCCCCGGCGAGCGCGTCCGCCAGGGCGGCTTCGTCCACCAGCGCCCCGCGGGAAGCGTTGACCAGGATGGCCCCCGGCTTGCAGCGGGAGAGCGCGTCGCGGCCCAGGAGCCCGCGGGTCCCGTCAGTCAGGCGCAGGTGCAGGGAGAGGAAATCAGAAACCTCCAGGAGCCGCTCGAAGCCCACGGCCTCGAGCCGGACCCCGAGGAGCCCAGCCAGGCTGCCCAGCTCCGAGCGCAGCCCGGCCTCCGTGAGCGAGGGGCTCCAGACGGCCAGGCGGGCGGGTTTCAGGGCCAGCGCCATGCGGCAGAACGCCCTGCCCGTGCCCCCGAAGCCGGCGACGCCCACCGTGGCGCCGGACACGGACAGCAGGCGCCCGGGCAGGTTCCATCCCCCAGCGCGGACAGCCCGGTCGCGTGCGGGCAGGTCCCTGGCAAGCGCCAGCAGCATGGCCAGCGCGTGGGACGCCACCTCCTCGTCGCAGTAGCCCGGAACATTGCGCACCTCGATGCCGGCTGCGGCCGCCGCGGCCAGGTCCACGTTGTCCAGCCCGACCCCGTATCGGGAGATGACCTTGCAATGCCTGAGCGACGCGATGGCGGCGGCGTCCATGGGGGCCATGTCCAGGAGCACGGCGTCCGCCTCCGCGCAGGCCTCGGCCACGTCCTCCGGGCTGCGGCAGTCCGCCACCCTCAGTTCTACGCCAAGCGGAGTCAGGACCGCCAGCTCCTCGTCGACCCGGCCATGCCTGCAGTCCGTGACCACGGCCAGCGGACCGCGCGTCCCGCTCATCGATCCCGGTCCAGGAGCCGGTCCAGGAAATCGTGGCTGTCCTTGAGGGCGGCGAACACGGCGTGCGAATCCTTGGCGCTCACGGAGATGCCTTCGAGGGACTGGAGCCCGTCCCCGAGCGCCTGCGTCTCCTCCTTGAGCGATCCGGCTATCTGCGACAGGAAGCCGCCCGCCCGCTCCACGCTCTCCGCGTTCTCCCGGAACGCGGCCATCACCTCCGCGAAAGACTCGCGGAACCGGGTGAACAGCGCGACGAAATCATCCATGCGCCCCGCGATGGCGCCGACGGAATCGGAGAACTCGCCCAGGCTCGATTCGATCTGCTTGGCGAAATCCCCGGTCTGCCCGGCCAGCGTGCGCACCTCGTTGGCTATGATGCGGAACCCCCGCCCCACCGTGCCCGCCCGCGCCGCCTCTATCGAAGCGTTGATGGCCAGTATGTTGGTTCGGTCGGACACGTCCTGGATGGAACCGGTCAGCCCGGCCACGCTCCTGGTCTTCTCCTTGAGCCCGGTGAACATGGCTCCGATCTCGCGGGCGGCATTCACCCCGGTCTCCACGTCCTTCATCCGTTCGCCTATGCCGGAGTTGGTGCTGGCCCCGCCCGCCAGGATTTCCTTCATCATGTCGTCGATGCGCTCAGCGCTGGAGGCGGTGCTGCCGCTGGTGGCCCGGATCTCCTCGAACGCGGCTACTACTGAGGACAGCCCGCGCTCGATGCCCGCCATGGACTCGTCCAGGATGTCCATGGAGTGCCTGGTGACCGAGGACAGGACCACGCCCTTGTTGTAGCCCACCGCGAAGCGCGATATGGCGTCGGCGTAGTTCCGCAGGTCTATACCGCCGTCGGCGGTCCCGGAGGTTGCGTCGTCTTCCATGCGCTCACATCCGGTACAGGGCGTCGAGCTCGTCGACGCCGCAGCGCAGGCCGTGCAGGTACTCGAGGAAGGCCTTCATCGCCTCTCCCCGGTACACGGCGCCATGCTGGGGCGCGAGCATTAGGGGATCCAGCCTGCGCACATTCTCCACCCAGCGCCTGGCCACCGCGTTGGAGGCGATGAGCCGCTTGTGGAAACCGTCGATATGCTTCAGGTGCCTGGTGAAATCCTCCACGAACAGCGTGTCTTCCCCGTCCGGGAAGATGGCCGCCCCGACGTCCC
>JAKLIU010000189.1 GCA_022709445.1 Spirochaetota bacterium
TGAACAGGGACAGGTCGCCGTACACGCCGGCCGTCCGGTCGTTGTAGTTGCCGGTGGACAGGTGGGCGTAGCGCCGAACGTAGCGGTCCTCCTCGCGGCGCACCACGAGGGCGGCCTTGGCGTGCACCTTGAGCCTCGCCACCCCGTACACGACGATGGCGCCCGCCTGCTCCAGCCTGGAGGCCCAGGCGATGTTGCGCTCCTCGTCGAAGCGGGCCTTCAGCTCGACCACCGCGGTCACCTGCTTGCCGTTGCGCGCCGCCCGCGTCAGCGCCTTCACGATGGGGGAATCGCCCGAGGTGCGGTACAGGGTCATCTTGATGGCCAGCACCTGCGGGTCCCGCGAAGCCTCGTCTATGAACTCCACCACCGGCCGGAAGGACTCGTAGGGAAGGTGCAGCACCAGGTCGCGCTTGCGTATCTCGTCGAAGATCGTGTTGCCCTCGGGCAGCTCCAGCGCGTGGACCGCATGGCTCTCGGGCCAGCGGAGCTGCTCGAAGCCCTTCATGCCCGCCAGGGCCAGGAAGCCCTTGAGATCGATGGGGCCTGCCAGCTGGTACACGTCCTCCTGGCCCAGGCCCAGCGCGGCGGCAAGCAGGGGCTCCAGCACCTCGGAGTCCGCGCAGATGGACATGCGCACCGGGAAGGAGTTCTGCCGGTCGACGATGATCTCCTCCATCGCGGCGATGAAATCGTCCTCCCGGTCCTCGTCCACGCCCATGTCCGCGTCGCGCGTCACCTTGAAGAGGGTCCGCTCCCTGACCGCGAACCCGGGGAAGAGGCGCTGCCCGAAGGCCAGCACCAGGTCGTCCAGCAGGGCCAGCCGCGTCGTACCGGTCCCGGCGTCCGGCAGCCGCACGAAACGGTCCAGGTTGCCCGGCACCTGCACGATGGCGATCCGTTCCTGCGACGGATCCAGGGCGTGACGCAGCAGGAAGGCGGCGTGGATGCGCAGGTTCCCGGTGGACGGGAAGCTGCCGCCGTCCTCCGGCAGGGGCACGGCCAGGGGAGTGAGCGAGGGCTCCACCTGGGCCGCGAACCAGTCCTCCAGCCAGCGCGCCGTCGGGCCGTCCCACTCGGCCTGCCGCACCACCACCAGGCCGGCCCCCGCCAGCGCGGGCAGGAGCTCGTGGACCAGGCAGGCGTACTGCCTGCCGGTGATCTCGCGCACGCGCCGGGAGACCGCTCGCAGCAGCTCCTCCGGGCCCGCGCCGGACAGGTCCGGCTCCCGGTCGCCGTCGCGCACGCGGGCCTTGAGGGCGGCGACGCGCACCATGAAGAACTCGTCGAAGTTGGCCGACACGATGGCCAGGAAGCGCAGGCGCTCCAGGAGGGGGTTGGAGCGGTCGAGGCCCTCTTCCAGCACGCGGGCGTTGAACTCCAGCCAGGAAAGCTCCCGGTTGAAGTAGCGCGGGGTGACGGGCTTCACGTGGCCACCACCTTCAGGCCGAACACGTCCTCGAACATGTCGGCCTTCTCGCTCAGCGACAGGCGCTCCAGCGACAGGTCGTCCTGGCCGTCCGTGCGCAGCACCAGGTGATCCTCCTTGACCTCCACGGCCGACAGCTTGAGCCGCTGGGTGTGGTCGCGGTCCAGGGCGTCGGCGACGCGCAGGAGGGCGGAGGCCTTGAGCACGACGACGCGATCCTCCCGGGGGAGGCTCATGTAGTTGGGGTGCGACTGCAGCGGCCCGCTCTTGCGGTGGTAGCGCACGATGTTGGCGATGATGGTCACGTCGTCCCGCTGCAGCCCGAAGATCTCGCTGTTGAGGACTATGTACTCCGAGTGCCGGTGGTGGCCGCTGGTGCGTATGAAGGTGCCCACGTCGTGCAGGAGGGCCGCCGCCTCCAGGAGCAGGCGCTCGCGCGCACCCATGCCGTGGGCGTCCGTCAGCCGGTCGAACAGGAAGAGCGCCGACTCCGCGACCTTGCGCGCGTGGTCCTCGTCGAAGCGGTAGCGCCGGCCCAGGTTGAGCGCCGAGGCGAGCACCTGGCCGCGGATCTCCTCCTCGATCTCCCCGCCCTTGCCGCCCGCGATGGCTATGAGCAGGCCCTCGCGTATGGACACGCTGGGGACGACCAGCTCCTCCGCGCCCGTCCGTTCCAGGAACAGGCCCGTGATGGCCAGCCCGGGGACCAGGGCCTCCGCCTCCGCGTAGGGGATCCGGTACTCGGCGACGACGGCCTCGGGGGCCATGGACCTGAGGCGGTCCACCAGGGCCAGGAAGTCCGCCTTGGGGATGACGTGGTAGTCCGCGCGGCCGGGTATGCCGGCCACCTGGGCGGCGAAGCGGGCGTCGCTGCCGATGACGATGAAGGACTTGACGGTGCCCAGGGACAGCTCGTCCTCGAGCGTGTCGCAGGTGGTGCGCACGTTGTCCGACAGGTAGCGCATCAGGTAGGCCGAGGAACCCGCCTGGGGCCGCATGTGCTCGTCGATGCGGAGCGTGCCCAGCCTGAGCGAGTGCGCCCCGACGATCTTGCCCCGGCGCAGGAGCATCAGTTCCGTCGAGCCGCCGCCGACCTCTATGATCAGGGAGTTGGAGCGGGAGAAGTACTTGGCGTCCTCGCCCAGGGCGTGCTGGACGGCCAGGTACATGTAGTGGTTCTCCTCGATGTCCTCCACGATGTCGATGCGGAAGCCGGTCCTCATGGCGATGCGGTCCACGAAGGTGTCGCGGTTCTCCGCCTCGCGCAGGGCGCTGGTGCCCACCACGCGCGTCTCCTGGGGGCTGACCCCGTAGGAACGCAGGAGCTCCGTGAAGCCCCTGAGCACCGCGATGCACTCGCGCATGGATTCCCTGCTCACGGAACCGGCGGTGAAGACGTCCCGCCCCAGGGAGGTCGGCTTGCCCGCGCCCTCCAGGATCGAGTACGAGCCATCGGCCATCACCGTCGCCACCAAGAGCCTCGTGCCGGTCGAGCCTATCTCGACCACCGCCTGAATCCTGTCTTCCACGATCCCTCCGAACGGAACTGCCGTTCCAGTATGCCCCCGCGGACCGCCGCGCGCAATACCGCGGGGACGGGCGTGACAAGTGCTCCGGTTCTTCGCTATAAATACAGGGATGAAACCGCGTGAAACGCGCCGCAAGGCGTACCTGGCCGCCGTGCCGCTCCTGGCGCTGGCGATGCTCGCCTCGGGCTGCTCCCGCACCATCGGCTGGGGCGTGGTGCTCTGGCCGCCGGAAGGCTCGGCCCTGGCCTACGGCGCCGTCGTGCCGGTCTACTTCCAGTCCAACATCACCAAGAGCTACGCCGTGGGCGTGCCCGGCGAGAAGGCCAAGGAAGAGCTGGAACTCTGGCGGGTGGAGCTGCACCGGAGCCCCCGCGCCGCCCGGCGGGCCGCAGAGGCCTCGGCCGCGACCGCGTCCCTCCTGGGCATCACCGCGCGCGACGGGCTCCTCCTGAGGGACAAGCCCGAGGTGGGCGCGGAACAGGTCTTCCGCCTCAAGCTGGACCAGGAGGTCAAGCTGCTGGCGGAGGTGGAGGGCGAAGCGGTGACCACCGGCTCCCAGGTCCTGGAGGGCCGCTGGTACCTGGCCCTGGCGGACGACGGCACGCGGGGCTACGTGTTCTCCAACCAGCTCCTGCTCTGGGATGTCGCCCGCGAGCCACGGCCCGCCCAGGGCGCGGGCAAGCAGGCCATGGACGCCCGGGAGGCGGACCTGTACGACAAGCTGTGGCGGCCGGACTACTTCCGGACCATGGTGGCCGAGGGCCGCGTGGACCTGGGCTCCTACCATCCCCGCTACGGGCTCTTCGCGGACCTGCTGCGCAAGCAAGTGCGCGTCGAGCGGCCCGGCTTTTCCAAATTCTACAACTTCACGTCCATCGAGCGGCGGGAGGACGGTTCGTTCCTGCTGGTGCCCACCGGCGCCTCCTTCGCGTTCAGCGCCTCGGGGGACCTGGTGTTCACGCCGCCGGAGGCCGACATCCCGCCGGAGCTGGCGGCAGCCGCATTGGCGAACGCGCCGGCGGGCAGGAAGCCGGCGGCCGGCTCCGTCCCGATCAGCTTCGCGTTCATCGAGCAGCGGGAAGACCCGCGCGAGGTGATGGCCGCGGAGGAGCGCCGCAGGCTGTCGCTCCTGACGGACCTGGTCCGGGACGGCGAGCAGTTCGTCAGCGACACCCACGGTTCGCTGGTGATCACGCGCTCCGGCCGGGTCACCTGGGCGGGCCACGAGGCCATGAGCCCCGTCCCCATACCCGCCGACGCGGGCGACACCGGTTCCGTTTCCATGGACCTGTTCCTGTCCCCGGCGCTCGCCGCCGAGTGGACCGGCGCCTTCACCTTCCGCTTCGACGGGGGCGAGCTGCCCGCCGTCCGGTTCGCCTACCGGGTGACCGAGACCGGGCTGGAGCTCGCCCACATCGACCCGTCCCTGGTGCGCAACGCCGTGGTCGAGGCCCCCGGCGGCCTGGGGACGGACGCCAGCTTCACCCGGTACCGCTAGCGCATGGCCTTCGTCCAGTTCACGGGCGTCTCCCTGGCCTTCGGGGCGCGGGACATCCTCACGGATGCCTCGCTCTTCCTGGCCTCGGGAACCAAGGCGGCGTTG
>JAKLIU010000019.1 GCA_022709445.1 Spirochaetota bacterium
CGCGGTGCGCAAGGCCCAGGCCGGAATGATGCTGGCCGGGAGCTGCCTGCCCTGGTTCGCCTACATGGCTTACCTGTCCGGCCTGATACCCTACGGCCTCGAGCCGGGTTCAGTGGCCCTGTCCTTCTCCGCGCCGTTTTTCGCGTACGGTTTTTTCAAGTACCGCCTGTTCGAGCTGGCCCCGCTGGCGCGGGACGCGGTGTTCGAGCAGATGCGGGACGCGGTGCTGGTGGTGGACGAGGACGGCCGCCTTGCCGACCTGAACCAGTCGGCCGCCGCCCTGCCCGGCCTGTCCAAGGCCCAGGCCATCAGGGGCGTGCCCCTGGAAGAGGCCCTGCAGCGCGCATCCGGACTGCTCGCGGCCTACAAGGGGGAGGCCAGTTCCCTGGCCGTGCCCCTGGTGGTGAACGGGGCGCTCCGGCGCTTCGACCTGACCGTATCGGGGCTGGTGGACAAGCGCGGCGGGCGGCGGGGCGAGGCCATCATGATCGCGGACGCGACCGAGCGGGCCGCCCTGGCGGAAAAGCTCACAGAGATGGCCAACACCGACGACCTGACAGGCATTTCCAGCCGCAGGCATTTCTTCGAGCAGGCCCGCATCGAACTGGCGCGCGCGACCAGGTACCGCAGGCCCATCGGCATGGCCATCCTGGACCTGGACCGGTTCAAGGAGATCAACGACCGGTACGGACACCTGGCCGGCGACCAGGCGCTCAAGCTCTGCGCCATGCTGGCCCGGGGCTGCCTGCGTTCCTGCGACGTGCTGGGCAGGATAGGCGGCGACGAATTCGCGCTCCTGTTCCCGGAGTGCGACGACGAAAGCGCCCGGACGGCCGCCCTCAAGGTGGGGCGCCGCGTGTCCGAGGGCGTTTTCACGGCCGGCGACATCAAGGTGAGCCTGTCGGCCAGCGTGGGCTGGGCCGGCTCGCCCGGGCCCGAACACCCGGCCATGGACGAGCTGATGGCCCTCGCGGACAAGCGCCTCTACGAGTCCAAGGCCGACGCTCACGGAGCCGTGGAGCAGGCGGCCGCAGGCGGATCCTGAGGCGCGAAAACGGCGAAAAAAAGGCCGCGGGTCATACCCGCGGCCTTTTCGTCGAATCGGGGTGGCGACGGTCGCCGAAACCCCGCGGTTCATGCGTGGTAGTTGGAGTCCCCTCCGTACGCGCCGTCCGACGGCATCAGGAACCAGGCTATGAAATAGACCAGCACGCTCAGCCCGGCGAACAGCACCAGGAACACGAAGGCCCACCTGACCCCGGTCGGGCTCAGCCCGAAGGCCTTGCCGATCCCGCCGCACACCCCGGCGACCACCTTGTCGCCCATGGTCCGTTCCAGTTTCATCGGATGGACCTCACTGCTTCCCGGTCTTGCCCTGGTCCACCAGTCCAGCGGGCTTCTGTTCGGGCTTGGTCATGCTCTCCAGGGCCGCCGCCACCATGTCGTTGCGCGCGGCCATGACCGCGTTCGGGTGTATGGCGGATATGGGTTCGTGATTGCCGCCGGACCCGGTCACCACGGACACGTGGGTCGCGGGATAGTAGGAAAGCGTGGCGGCGAAGGGTTCGAAGAGCTTTTCGAAGTTGTCGATGATCCAGGCGCGGCGGGCCTCCGGGCCGGCGGTCTTGAGCGTGCCGAGGGTGACCATCAGCTGGTCGATCTCGGCGCGGGCCACGGATTGCCAGCCGGCCACCTCGGCCTTGGCCTCCAGCACGGCGTTCTCCCGCTGGGCCTGGGCGGGAGTGATCACTTCCGCCCGGAAGCGGTTGCGGAGCATCTCCACGTTCTGCTTCTCTGCTTCCACCTCGGCCTTGATGCCGGAGGCGCGGGCGCGGGCGCCTGCGGCTTCCTGTTCCACCCCGACTTTCTGCCGCTGCATCTCCTGGGCCATGCGCACGCGCACGTCCGCCTTGAGCCGCTCCAGCTCGTTCTGCAGGTTCTTCACCTCGGTCTCCGCGCGGCGCGCCTCAGACTGCTCCGCGGAGGCGGCCTTGGCCTCGGCCTGGGCCTGGCGGGCCTTGGTGGAGGCATTGGACGACTGGATGCGCTTGAGCAGCGCGATGTACAGGTCCGGTTCCTCGACGCCGGGCAGGCGGTGGTCGTCCACGTCCGCGATGTTCATGGTGGTGATCTCGAGGCCGATGTTCTCCAGGTCGCTCTTGCAGACGTTGATCATCTTGGCGACCAGGATGTCCTTGTCCTTCATCACCTGCTCGGGGGTCATGCTGGCGATGGAGTCGCGCAGGTGGCCCTCGATGATGTCGCCGGCTATCTTGACCAGGTTGCCCCGGTTGGTGGCCAGGTCCAGGATGCGGGTGACCGCGTGGGACCTGCCCGCCTCGTTCCCCGCGATGGCGAAGGATACGGTGGCCTTCACGTTGAGCGGCACGATGCCGGCGGCGATGGCAGAGTCGACCACCACCTCGATGGTGATGGGCGTCAGGTCGAACTTGCTGAATTTCTGCAGCAGCGGGATGATGAAGGCCCGGCCGCCGGACAGGGTGCGGAAGCCCTTCTCGCCGCCGGAACCCGTGACCACGCCCAGCTCGTTGCCGCCCACGATCTTCATGTTGGTCAGGAGCTGGATCAGCACCGTGACGGCGACCAGGCCGCCCAGGGCGAATACGAAGGCAATCATCGCGCACCTCCCTTGGCCGCGGACACGGGCATGGCCAGGGCCCTGACGTCTATCCCGAAGGCCTCGGAGAAGGTCTGCAGGAAGTCGGCGAAGGCACGCGGGCCTCGGTTGACGGCTCCGGAGAAGCCTTCCTGGTCGTTCATGACGACGAGGTTGTCCACCGCGCCGCCCTCGGTGGCCTTGCGGTAGGCCTCGAACAGGGCGGGCAGTTTCTGCTGCAGGAACATGACGCTGGCCGCGTCGTCGCCGTAGGACGACAGGAGACCGGCCTTGGCCTTCAGGATCTCGTTGCGCGCGGACTGGCGGACGGAGACGGCCTCGCGGCTGCCTTCCGCCACTATGCGCGCGGATTCCTCGCGCGCGCCGGCGCCCAGGGTGACCGAGGACATGTTCTTGAGCTTCTGCAGCTCGATGAGCTCCGCCTGGACCGCGGCCTCGCCGGCGTTGCGCACCTCGGCTATGGCCTGGTCGGCCTTCAGCCTGGCTTCCTCCACGAGGCCGGCCGACTCGCGCCGGTACACCTCGAGCTCCTGCCTGGCGGCGATGATCGCCTCGTCGGCCTTGCTCTTGGCCACTTCCATGCGCTTGCGGGCGTCGCTCTCAGCCTGGTCCGCGATGGCGCGCAGGCGCGATTCCTCTATCTCCACCGCGCGGCGCTTCTCCGCCAGGGTCTTCTGGGCCAGGTTGGCGATGTAGTTGGAGGTGTCCCAGATTTTCTGCAGGGAGACGGACACGACCTTCATGCCGAAGGAGTGCAGGTCCGAGTTGATGTCGTCAAGGAGCTCCGCGCGGAACTGGGCGCGCTCTCCCACGGTGCCGTCGTCGCCCGCCTCGCCCACGTCCTCCATGCCTATGGCCTGCAGCGGGGTGGCCTTGTTGAGGGCCCCGCGGAAATTGCCGACCAGGGTCTGCTGGATCTGCTCGTGGATCTGCTTGACGTCCTTGCCCATCAGGCGCTCGACCGCGCTGTAGAGCATGGCCTCGTCGTCGTCGTCGATGCACACGCAGGCGGTGGCGTCGGCTCCCATGGTGATGCCGTTGGCGCTGTTCACGCCCTCCACGCGCACGTTGATGGGGAACACGCCCAGGTCCAGGGTCCCGACGGCCTGGAAGTAGGGGATGACGAGGGTGCGGCCGCGGTCCACCGTGAACCCGAAGGTGCGCCCGTGTCGCTTGGCCTTGCGGCCGGTGACCACCAGGATGCGGTCGGGGCTCGCCACCCGGATCGTGGCCTTCAGGAGACCGACCAGCGCGATGAAGGCGACGATGCCCAGCGCGCCGAAGATGAGCCCGGAGGCGTTGGCGAACGCCCCCTCCAACAGTTCCAACATTCCGTTTCCTCCCTATTCGAGCGATTCCACCCAGTGGCAATCGGAGTCCCAGTCCACGATGCGCACCTTTGCGCCCCGCGGCAACGACAGCGCCGCGTCCTTGGCGCGCGCGTACAGCTCGGTTTCCACCCCGTAGCGGCGGACGGCGATCTTGCCCATGGCCCCGGGGCCAATGGGCACGGTGACCGTGGCCTCGTCCATGATGAACTCCCCCGGCTTGAAGGACGAGTCCAGGTCCTTGCGGATGAAGCTCCGCAGTCCCCGCGCAAGCAGGGCGATGAACACGCCCGCGCCGGCGCTCCAGAGCAGGCCGGACAGGGCGGGCACCTTGGTCAGGAGGGAGAAGAGCCCGGTCAGGCCGGCGCCCAGGGAGAAGTAGACGCCCGAACGGAGCAGTCCGATGGCCCTGGCGACCGCGCGCGTTCCGGCCTCTGCCGAGGCCACGTACGAGCCGCCGTGGCCGTCTTCGTGGGCCAAGGCGTGGCCGTCGTGGTGCTGGCCGCCGTCTTCATGGTGGCCGGAATCATCGTCATGGGCGGAGTCGCCGTCGTGACCGGTGCCGTCGGACGCGTCGTGGTCGCCGCCCGCATCATCGTGCGCGCCCGCGTCATGGCCGCCGCCGTCATGGTCCGGGGAGCCGTGGCCGGAGTCCGGGTTGCCGCCGTGCTCGAAGACGCCGATCAGGTCGACGATGGTGACGCCGACGCCGAACACGGCGAGGGCGGAGTAGAGGACCAGGAGACTTTGCATACTGCCAAGAGTATCACCGAGCTTGGGAATATCCGCAAGCGGCCGTAAAATATCGATTCATCCGCGCGGTCGCGGCCCCAGCAGCCCGCGGCAGGGGACGGGATCCTTACGGGCTACCAGCGACTCCGCCCGCGGGAGGCCGTACGCTTCCCGGAGCATGGGCAGGTACTCCTCCCTGGGCAGGTTGCGGCCGCCGAGCGCCAGCTTGTAGGGCATGCCCATGCCCAGGTCCCAGGTCCCGACGCCTTCCCGGGCCAGGAGCGCCCCGAGGGCGGCCAGCTGGACCGAACCGGCTCCCGACAGGTCGCGGTAACCGCTCAGGCTGGCGTAGGACGCGCCTATCAGGTAGCCGATCTCGCCCGCGACCAGGGCGCCCTCATGCCACAGCTCCACGGACAGCCAGGCGGCCCTGCGTCCGGCGCGTTCGCGGTGGAGGCTGGAGAAGCAGGCCCGCAGTTCCGGGGTGAGCCATCCATCGCCGTGGACACCGGCGCAGCGCGCGAGCACCTCGTCGAAGGCCGCGTTGAGCCCGAGGGAGAAGCGTTGAGCCTGCCGCCGGACCGTCCCGGTGACACGCGCGGCGGCGGGATCGAGCAGGCAGCGCTCCAGGTGAAGTTTGGGCAGGAGCAGGGCAGGGCCGTCCTGCAGGGCGACCGACATGGGCATGAAGCCCGCGCACGCGGCCGCCTCCGCTGCATCCGGTCCCGGCGGCGGGGCGATCGCGAACTCCCCCGGCCATCCGCCGCCGGCCAGGGCTTCCGCGCAGGCCGTGAAGTCGTCTCCGTCCTCTATGAACGGCGCCTGTCCCTCGAACATGATCATGTCCACAGGATAGCGCGGCAAGGCGGCCTTCGTCACGGAGGGGCCGTGGCTTGACCGGCGGCGCGCGGGGCCTTACTATTGATGAACGGCGCGGCACAAGCCCGCCGGAACCACCCCCAGGAGGAACAGCATGAAACGTACGCTCGCGATACTTCTCGCCGCGCTCGCCGTCATTTCGCTCGCGTCGTGCGGCGCGAAGACGGCCGAGGTCGCGGAGACGGCCCCCGCCGACATCACCGTCAGGCTCCTCACGGACGCCACGGGCGTCGACGACAAGTCCTTCAACGCAGCCGGCTGGCGCGGCATCCTGGCCTACTACGGCGACACCTGGGAGAACCAGGCCAAGAAGGGCGTCAACTACAACTACGTCACCGCCGCCACCCAGGACATGTACATTCCCAACCTCAAGCAGGCCGCCGACGAGAAGTACGACCTGATCATCGTCACCGGCTTCACCTGGGCGGACGCCCTGGGCGAGGTGGCCCCGCTCTATCCGGAGCAGAAGTTCCTCATCGTGGACGTGGACTGGCTCTCCGCCCCCAACGTGATGCAGGCGACCTTCTCCGAGCACGAGGGTTCCTACCTGGTCGGCGTCGCCGCGGCCCTCAAGGCCAAGGCCGACGGCATCCAGAAACCCAAGTTCGGCTTCATCGGCGGCGTCCCCGGCCCCGTGATCACCAAGTTCGAGATGGGCTGGGTCCAGGGCATCCTGTCCGTCATCCCCGACGCCCAGATCGTGGACTACTACGCCAACGACTGGGGCAAGCCGGACCTCGCCAAGGCCCAGGCCAAGAACTGGTTCGATTCCGGCGTGTACGCCATCTTCAGCGCCGCCGGCGGCACCGGCAACGGCACCATCGCCCAGGCCAAGGAATACCGCCTGGCCGGCAAGAACGTCTGGGCCGTGGGCGTGGACAGCGACCAGTTCGCCGACGGCATCTACGCCGACGGCCAGTCCGCCGTTCTCACCTCCATGATCAAGCGCGTGGAGTCCTCCACCGAGTACGCCCTGCGCGCCGTCAAGAGCGCCACCTGGAAGGGCGAGGTCGTGGTGTTCGATACCGCCCACGACGGCGTCGGCTTCTCCGACACCAACCCGTCCCTGGGCGCCGACATCACGGCCGCCGTCAACGCCGTCCGCGCCGACATCATCGCCGGCAAGATCCTGGTGATCCCCACTTACGCCGAGGCCCTCGCCGCCGGCGTCGTCCCCGCCAAGCTCCAGGCCAGCGACAAGTAAACGACGACACGCGGGTCCCGCCCACGGCGGGACCCGCCACCGCACCGGGAGGCCGCCGCGAGGCGGCCTCCTTTGTTTGTGGCGCTCCGGCTCGCCACGGGTCCGCCGGTGCGCTATAATCCGCATCACTATGGAAAACCAAGCAGTCGAGATGATCGACATTTCCAAGGCCTTCCCCGGCGTGCTGGCCAACGACCGCGTCAACCTGCGCGTGCGCGAGGGCGAGGTGCACGCCATCCTGGGCGAGAACGGGGCGGGCAAGAGCACCCTCATGTCCATCCTGTTCGGGCTGTACGCGCCCGATTCGGGCACCATCCGGGTGCGCGGCAAGGATGTCCGCATCTGCAACCCCAACGACGCGGCGGCCCTGGGCATCGGGATGGTGTTCCAGCACTTCAAGCTGGTTCGCGACTACACGGTGGCCGAGAACATCATCCTGGGGGCGGAGACCGTGAACCGGCGCGGCGAGCTGGACCTGCGCGGCGCCGAGCGCCGGGTGGCCGAACTCTCCGAGCGCTACGGGCTGGCCGTGGATCCCAGGGCCCGAATAGAGGAGCTGGGCGTCGGCGCGCAGCAGCGCGTGGAGATACTCAAGGCGCTCTACCGCGACGCGAGCATCCTGATCCTGGACGAGCCGAGCGCGGTGCTCACCCCGTCCGAGGTGGACGAGCTCCTGGAGATCATCGGGAAGCTCAAGGGCGAGGGGAAGACCATCATCCTGATCACCCACAAGCTGCGCGAGATCAAGGCCGCCGCCGAGCGCTGCACCGTGCTCCGCCGCGGCAGGACCGTGGGCACCGTGGAGGTGAAGGGCACCAGCGAGAAGAAGCTGGCCGAGATGATGGTGGGCCGGGCCATCAACTTCAACGTGGAGAAGAAGAAGCAGGAACCCGGGAAGCCCGTGCTGGAGGTGCGAAACCTGACCGTCCGCGGCTCGCGCGGGCACGACGCCGTGCGCGACCTGTCTCTGACGGTGCGGTCCGGCGAGATCGTGGGACTGGCGGGCGTGGACGGGAACGGGCAGTCCGAGCTGGTGCGCGCCATCGTCGGGCTGGACAAGCCGGTCTCGGGCAGCATCTGGATGAACGGCGAGGACATCACCCGGGAATCGGTGCGCGGTCGCATCCGCCGGGGCATGGCCCACGTGCCGGAGGACCGCCACAAGCACGGCCTGGTCCTGGAGTTCCGCCTGGACGAGAACCTGGCGCTCAAGCGCTTCGACGAGGCCCCTTTTTCGCGCAAGTCCGGCGCGCTGGACTTCAGGGCCATGCGCGCGAACGCCGAGCGGCTGATCACCCAGTTCGACGTGCGCGCCGGCAAGGGTCCGGCCACCAAGACCGGGGACATGTCCGGGGGGAACCAGCAGAAGGCCATCGTGGCGCGGGAAATGGACCTGTCGCCCGCGCTGCTGGTGGTGTCCCAGCCCACGCGAGGCCTGGACGTCGGCGCCATCGAGTACATCCATGAGCGCCTGGTCGCGGAGCGGGACAAGGGTCGCGCCATCCTCCTGGTGTCCTACGAGCTGGACGAGGTGCTGGCCCTCTGCGACCGCATCGCGGCCATATCCGCAGGCACCATAGTCGGGGAGCTGGCCGGCGAAGGCGCCGACGAACGGGAAGTCGGCGCCATGATGGCAGGCGTCCGGCATGCCGACGCCAAGGCGTCCCGCGGCGCGGCCGCGAAGCCCGTCCGAGCCGCCGCGAAGGGAGCCCGCCGTGGAAAAAAATAGGAAGAAACCGCAGGCTTCGGACCTGCTTGCCGCCTTCATCGCGTCGGACGGGCGCATGAGCATCCTGGTGGTGCTCCTGGGCTTGCTCTGCGGCACACTCATCGTGCTGGCGGTGGGGCGGAACCCGGGGAACATGTTCGCGGCGCTCCTGCAGGCCATGACGGGCTGGGACGCCACCCGCGGGGTGTGGAACATACGCTACGTGGGCGAGTGGCTGGCCGTGTCGACCCCGCTGGTACTCTGCGGCCTGTCCATGGCTTTCGCCGCGCGCGCCGGCCTGTTCAACATAGGAGCGGAGGGGCAGTACATCATCGGACTGACCATCGCGCAGTTCGCCGCCCTCTACTTGCCCAAGGTGCCCGGCCTGCACGCCTTCCTGGCCATCGTGCTGGCGGGACTGGGCGCTGCCGCCTGGGGCGGCTTGGTGGGCTGGCTCAAGGCCCGCTGGAACGCCAGCGAGGTGGTCGCCACCATCATGCTCAACTACGTGGCCTACTACCTGTCGCGCTGGGCGACCATGCAGATTCCCGGGGCCAACACCTACAAGACGCCATCGCTGCCGCAGAGCGCCCAGCTGGACCTGCCCTTCCTGAAGGACTTGACCAACGGCTCGACCCTGAACGCCGGGTTCTTCATCGCGATAGCGTCGGTGCTGGCGTTCTGGTGGATCATGGAGAAGACCAGGCTGGGCTTCGCGCTGAGGGCCACCGGCTTCAACCGCGACGCGGCGCTGGCCTCGGGCATACGCGCCAACCGGAGCGCGGTTACCTCGATGGCGATCGCCGGGGCCTTCGCGGGCCTGGCCGGGGCCGTGGTTGCCCTGGGCTCGTTCGGGTACGGGCGCGTGCTGGGCGGTTTCGACAACTACGGGTTCAACGGCATCGCGGTGGCCCTGGTGGGCAACTCCACGGGCCTGGGCGTGGGCCTCTCGGGCCTGCTCTTCGGCCTCCTGACCGGAGCGCAGCCGCTGATGCAGTCCCGCGGCATTCCCAAGGAAATCACCCTGATCATTTCCGGCCTGGTGGTCGTCTTCGTGTCCCTGCGTGCCGGCCTGCGCATGGTGCTGGCCTGGAAGCGGCCCTTGCCGGCCACGGCCGGCGCCGATGGCGCAACCGCCGTCGCGGACACCGGATCGGAGGCTCCCGATGCGTGAAATGATCCTCATGATCCCCTCGGTGCTGATGATGGCCGCCCCCATCCTGATCGCGGCAATGGGCGGCTTGGTGTCCGAGCGGGCGGGCGTGGTGAACATCGCCCTCGAGGGCCTGATGGGCATCGGCGCGTTCACCGCCGCCACGGTGCACTTTTTCCTGGAGTCTTCCATGGGGCCCGTGTCGCCCTGGGCCGCGATGGTCGTGGCGATGGCCGTGGGCATGGCCGTCTCGCTGATCCACGCCTTCGCATCGGTGAGCCTGGGAGCCGACCAGGTGGTGTCGGGAACGGGCATCAACCTCCTGGCCATAGGCGTGCCGGTGTTCCTCTCGCAGATCATCTTCAAGATGGAACGTACCGAACCGTTCAGGCTCGGGCTGATGCCGGGCCCGGGCGGGATCTACCCGACGGCCTGGATCGCCGTGGCCATCGTGCTGGCCACATGGTACCTGCTCTACCGGCGCCCGCTGGGATTGCGCCTGCGGGCCTGCGGCGAGAATCCGCAGGCGGCGGCCGGCGCGGGCATCGACGTGATCAGGCTGCGCTACGGAGCGGTCATGGCCTCGGGCGCGCTGGCCGGGCTGGCGGGCGCCTGTATCGTCCTGACCCAGACCATCCAGTACACCCAGAACACCATCAACGGCGCGGGCTTCATCGCCTTGGCCGCCGTCTCCTTCGGCCGCTGGACGCCCAAGGGCGTCGCCGGAGCGTCCCTGCTCTTCGGTACCGCGGTGGCCATGGCCATCTTCATGGTCAACGTCGAGTTCATGCGCTTCCTGCCGCCGGAATTCTTCAGCGTGCTGCCGTACGTGATCACCCTGGTGACCCTGGTGGCCTTCTCCGGCAAGGACTGGGCTCCGCGAGCCGCCGGCAAGCCCTTCGAGAAGGGCAGGAGCTGATCGATGGAGTTCATGGACGCGCTGCGCGCGCGCTGGGCCTGCAAGCTGTACGACGAGTCCCTGCCGGTGGCCGAGGCCGAGGAGGAGACCATCCTCGAGGCGGCACGCCTGGCTCCCACGTCGTTCGGTCTGGAGCACTGGCGCTTCGTATCGGTGCGCGACGCCGGACTGCGCATGAAGCTCTTCGGCGCCTGCCTTGCGCAGGAGGGCGTGCGCAGCGCGCCCCTGGTACTGGTCACCCTGGTGCGGGCCGCCCGCTTCTACGAGCCGGACGGGGATTTCTGCCGCGCCCGCTCCGCCCGCTTCCCCGGTGGGCATGCGGTGTTCCGCGACGACTACCGGGGCTACTTCTCATTCCTGAGGGAGGCCGGGCGGCTGGAGCATTGGGCCCGCGCCCAGTCCTACCTGGCCTGCGCCAACATGATGAACGCGGCCGCCTCGCTGGGCCTGGATTCATGCGCCATCGAGGGCTATGACGAGGCCGCGGTGCTGTCCATCCTGGCTGAGGCCCTGCCCGGGTTCCAGCCCGAGGACTGGAAGGTCGGGATCGTCTGCACCGTCGGCCATGCCGGCGAACCCAGGCGGGAACGCATCCGCGCCCCGCTGGACGAGCTGGTCACCAGGCTGTGAGTACCCGTGGCTGAGCCGGTCGGTCTCTCCCGGAAAGAGGCCGCGCGCCTGGGCTGGATGGCCCAGTTCCACGGCTCGGCCGTGCCGGATGCCCCGCGGCGGCGGGATCCGGCGACGAGCGCGTCCGGATCCCTGTCGCGCATCGGCTGGGCCCAGATCGATACCATCTCCGTGGTCGAGCGGGCGCACCACCATGTGCTCTGGAGCCGTGACCGTGCCTACCGTCCGCTGGTCCTGGCGGAGCTCGAGCGGGAGCCCAGGCTCGCGTTCGAGTACTGGGCGCACGCCGCGGCCTACCTGCCCATGGAGGATTACCGCTACTGCCTGCCGCGCATGAAGCGCATCGCCGCCCAGGGCCACGAGTGGTTCCCCACCGATGACCGCGTGGTGGGCTGGGTTCGCGACCGCATCCGGGCCGAGGGGCCGCTCCGTTCCCAGGATTTCCAGAGCGATGGCGCGCGCGGCCCCTGGTGGGACTGGAAGCCAGCCAAGGCGGCCCTGGAGCTCCTCTTCCAGTCGGGGGAGCTCATGGTGGCCTCCAGGCCCGGTTTCCAGAAACTGTACGACCTGTCGGAGCGGGTCCTGCCGTCGGGCACCGACACCCGCTTTCCGACCGACGGGGAAATGGCCGACTGGTATGTCGGCCGAGCCGCGCGGGGCCTGGGCGTCTTCACGCGGCGGGACGTGGCCTACATGCGCAAGGACGCGCTGGGCGGGATCAAGGAAGCGCTGGCGCGCGCCGTCGAGTCGAAGCTGCTGCTGGAGGCGGCTGTGGAGGACGGGGCGAAGGCGCGAGCCGCGACGCGTTCGTGGGTCTCGGCCGACCTGTACGGCTTGTCCTCGCGCGCGGTCGCGACCCGTTTGGCCAAGCGGCCGGTCCGGATACTCTCGCCCTTCGACAACCTGGTCATCGACCGGGCGCGTTGCCTGCGCGTCACGGGGCTGGACTACACCATTGAGTGCTATGTACCCGCGGCCAAGCGAGTCTTCGGCTACTTTGCACTGCCGGTGTTCTGGAAGGGATTGCCCGTGGGACTCCTGGACTGCAAGGCCGAGCGCAAGCAAGGCGTGGTGCGTGTCAGGCGCTCGGAGTTCAGGTTCAGCGCGATGATGGGCCTGCCGTACGACCGGGGCGAGCCGGTAGCCATGGTCGGGCTGGAGGCAGCCGAGCGGGCCGGGTTGGCGCCCGCCGGTTTCTCGGCTGCGTTCCATGAGGAGCTGTCCGCGTACGCGGCCTTCAATGGGTGCGCCGGGACGGTCGGTTGAACGCCGGGCCTGAGGCTCAGGCTCCGTCCCAGATACGCACGATCGCGTCAGCCTTGGCGCGTGCGGCTGTCGCGTCCAATCCGCCCGCCACGAACGCCGCCGCCAGATCCATGAGCTCGCCCTGGGACTCGGCCAGCTCGGCCGCGATGCCTTCCATCGCGGTCGAGTCGTGGCGACAGGCCAGCAGGCTCTTTCTTCTGGCCTGCCAGTACGCGAAACCAGCCCCGGCCGCCGGCTCAAGGCCGATCCCTGACCACAGGCTGGTGAATTCGCCGTCCATCACGATGGGCTTGAACAGGTTGGCGCAGGCCCAGGGAGCGCAGGTAGCCCATGCGTCGACGCGGGACCGGTCCGTTCCCGCCGCGAACAGGACGGCCGCTCCCGCCGCGGACCTGAACAGGCCGTCGTGCCGGCAGAAATCATGGCCGCGGGTCGGCCGTACGGGATCCGCCACGCCGTGGGCGCGCAGGATGGCGAAGGCGGAGGCCATGCCCCCGGACGACATCGCGGCCTCGAGGAGGGTTTCCAGGGCGCGCTTGCGCGAATCCGCCCGTGCGGCCGCCGAGCGCGTCCCGCCCTGCATGTAGCCCTTCCAGGAATCCTTGTCGCCCAGGCGTCCGGCGTCGGCTTCGTCCAGGCAGGCCATGCGCTCGTTCACCGGCGCGATGGACTTGCGGGTGGCGGCGTCCAGGCGCTTGTAGTCGTGCGTGATGGAGAAGCTCCCGCCTATGGCCGTCGGCCCGTCCAGCTGCCTCCAGGCCCAGCGATCCCCGGCGCTCTCCACCAGGAAGGCCCCGTCCGGCCCCGCCACGATGCTGGACGCGCCGCCCGGGGTCTGGTTCCGGCCCCGCTCCTCCGCGAAGGCCAGGAGGGCGTCCCGTGCCTCCGCTGCACTGGCCGACCCGGCGAGGGCACTCCGTATCCGGTCTCCCGGAGCATGCGCCGCCGTCGGTTTGGCCTTGCACACCACGCCGACGGAGATAACGCACACGCCGCGGTCGTTGCAGCCCGCGTCCGCCCGGCCGTCCGGATCGACGGAGAGCGCCATGCCGAAGGCCGTTCCGTCACGGGGCGCGACGGCCATGCCGCGGGGGCCGGGCGCGGAGGCCAGGCCGATGAAGACCGAATCGCCCGAGGGCAGGTAGAATCCTTCGCTCATGTGTTTCTCCCCGGCCGGCGAGCGGCCATGATTTGCAAGTGAATCCGGCAGTGAACCGGCCGTGTCCGTTTCATATGACCAGGCGCTCCGGTTCCACCGAGCGCTTGCGCAGGGACAGGTCCGACACCCTGAAACGGCTGCCGTCGGCCAGTTCCGCGGTCTCGTGGCCGAGCACGGCCGCCGCGGCGATCCGGCCTATGGCGTCGCCCTTCATGATGCCGCTTCCGGATGATCCGGCCGCCCAGGCCAGGTTGCCTACCCGTTCCACCACCGGATTCCTGTCCGGCCAGTGGTAGTCGTAGTGGCCCGCCCAGGCCTGGCTCAGGGGCAGGCCTCCGGGATGCGCCGCGGCCAGCGCCGGGAAGTACGCCAGGAGGGCCGGCTCGATGCGCTCGCGGAAGTACGGTTCCTCGGCGGCCGGCCGATCCGCGACGGGAGCGTAGGGCAGCTCGAAGGCCCGTCCCAGGTCGTCGGCCCGTCCCGCAACGGCCAGTCCCTTGTCCGGGACGGGCTTCAGGTAGATGCCCCCGTGCGGGAGGATGATGGCCGGCCTCCCGGGGGCGTCGCCGAAGAGCATGGCCGGATCCGGCACGGGAAAGCCGAAGAGCTGGCGTTTCTTGGGATAGACCGAGCTGGCAACCCCTGCCGGTCCCAGGAGATCCTGGGTCCATGCTCCCGTCGCCGCGAGGAAGGAGCCGGCCTGGATGCGGCTGCCGTCAGCGAGGATGGCGGCGGAGGGGAACATGGAGCCGGAGCCGTCGCGGTCCAGGGAGAAGCCGGAGACTGCGCTGCGGGTGAGTACGGTCCCGCCGGCCTCCGTGAAACGCGCCGCGTACCAGGCGGCCAGGGCCTGGGCGGACAGCGAGCCGCAGGCACGCCCCAGGATGGCGCCGGCCGCGGGGGCGAAGCCTTCCGGTTCCGCGGACATGGCGCTGGCCGCGCGGAGGGCGTTTCCCTCCAGCAGCTCCGTCTCCAGGGCCAGGCCGGCCAGCGATTCGGCCTCCGGCCTGAGCGCGCCCCAGGAATCCGCGTCGAAGGTCCAGAGGTAGCCGATGGGTTTCATGACGATGGCGTCGGCTATGCGACGGTACTGGGCGATAGATCCCTCAGCCAGTCGCCTGGCCGCCCGGGACGAGAAGAGGTTGCGGTAGAGGGCCGCGCTGCGGCCCGAGTTGCCCGAGCAGAGCCGGGCGCCCCGCTCGGCCAGGGTCACCGAGAGATTCGGCTCCAGCCGCTTGAGGTGACATGCCGCGGCGAGGCCCACGATGCCGCCGCCTATCACCAGTATGTCCGTGGTCATGGCTACAAGTATACGCGGGCTGGCTGCGGGAGGCGAGTTCCACGGATGGTTTCCCGCGGAATTCCGGCGGTCAGAAGCCCAGCACCGCCCGGCGAGCGCTGTGGTGCGCGAGCAGGAGGCCTGGGGGAAGGCTGACGGAGCCCTGCCTGATCTCCAGGTGCAGGTGGGGACCGGTGGACCTGCCGGTGGAACCAGACAGCCCCAGGGTGGAGAGGGCGGGCAGGAGGACCAGGCTGCCCTCGCGGAGACGCACCGACGAAAGGTGGGCGTAGAAAGAGCTGGCCCCGCCCAGGTGCCTGACCAGGATCCACCTGCCGGAGACCGCGTCCTCCCCGGTGGCCGCCACGATGCCCGGCCCGCAGCCGCCGCCCGCGTCGGCCGCCAAGACCGTGTTCGCCGCGCCCGCGCCGTCGATCCCCGGCCCCGGCGCCGCCGCCTTCCCGCCCGCCGCCACCATGCCCGCGCC
>JAKLIU010000190.1 GCA_022709445.1 Spirochaetota bacterium
TCGAACCATGACCGCGCCTCCTGCGTGGGCTACGTGATCGAGTTCGGCGGGCTCACGGTCTACCACGCGGGCGACACGTCCTACATACCGGAGATGGCCTCGTACGCCGACTGGGGCATAGACTACGCGCTCCTGCCCGTGGACGGGTTCTACAACATGGACGGGGCCGAGGCGGGCCGATGCGCCGCTGCCGTGAAGGCCCGCTTCGCCGTGGCGATCCACTCCAGCAAGGGCGGCGCCTACGACGCGGCCGCCGCGGCGAGCCTCGCCTTTCCCGGGGCCCTCGCGCCCGCGCCAGGCGCGACCATCCAGCTGGCGGGCAAACCGTGAGCCTGACCATCGGGGATCTGGAACCGTCGGCCCTCTGGGACAATTTCCGGTTCCTGTGCTCCATCCCCCATCCCTCGCACCACGAGACGGCGCTGTCCGACGCGCTCCTGTCCTGGGCCGCAGCCCGGGGCATCCGCTGCGAGCGGGACGAGGAGGGCAACCTGGTCATGCGCGCGCCGGCCGCGCCCGGCTGCGAGGGGCGGCCGGGCATCGTGCTGCAGGCCCACCTGGACATGGTGCCCCAGGCGCGCGCTGGATCCGCCCACGATTTCTTCAAGGATCCCGTCCGGCCGGGCATCGACCCGGCGGATCCCGACTGGGTGATAGCCGACGGTACCACCCTGGGGGCGGACGACGGGATGGGCGTGGCCGCTGCCATGGCCATGCTGGAGGACGGTTCGGTCAAGCGCGGCCCGCTGGAATGCCTGTTCACCGTGAACGAGGAAGACGGCATGAGCGGGGCGCGCGGGCTCAAGCCCGGCCTTCTCTCCGGCAAGTACCTGATCAACCTGGACGGGGAGGACGCCGACGAGATCACCATAGGCTGCGCGGGCATGCTGCGCGTCGCCTCGGAGGCCGCGTTCAAAGCGACGGTGCCGCCGGCCGGGTACGCCTGGCTTGAGCTGGGCGTATCGGGCCTGCTGGGCGGCCACTCGGGCGTGGACATACATCTGGGCCGGGCCAACGCCATCATGGCCATCGCCCGGGTACTGGCCGCCTGCCCCGCGGAGGGCCGCCTGCTGGCGGTCCTGGAGGGCGGCGGCGCGGCCAACGCCATCCCGCGCGAGGCCAGGGCCATCGTGGGCGTGCCCGCCGCGGGCTCGCATGCCTGCAGGCTCGCCATGAAGGCCCGCATGGATGCCCTGGCCGGCGATTTCGCGCGGGCCGATCCCGGCATCGCGTTCAGCCTGAGCGAAGCGGAGCCCCCGGCCGCCTGCCTGTCCGCCGAGCTGACCGACCAGGTGCTGGCCACGCTGCTGACCCTGCCCGACGGCTGCCTCAAGATGGAGCCGACCATGCCGGACATCACCCGCAGTTCGTCCAACCTGGGTACCATAGCCCTGGGGCCGGAAGACGGCCGCATGGTGCTCCGCAGCCTGGCCCTGGTCCGCAGTTCCGTGGAAGCGGACAAGCAACGCCTGGGCGCCGGGGTGGAGGAGGCCTTTGCGGCGCTGGGCGCGTCGTCCAGGCGGCCGTCCGAATCGCCCTCATGGAAGCCCGAGCCCACCAGCCTGATCCTGTCCCTGGCGGTTGACGAGTACCGCAAGGCCTTCGGCGAGGCGCCCAAGCTCCTGTCCACCCACGCCGGGCTGGAGTGCGGCGTGTTCCGGCCCGTTTACCCGGACTGGGAGATGATTTCCATAGGGCCCACCATCAAGTTCCCCCATTCGCCGGACGAGCGCGTCAGCGTGGCGTCGGTCCGGAAATTCTGGCGCTTCCTGACGGCCCTGGTGTCGCGGCTGCGCTGAGGGGCCGCATCCCCGAGGAGAATCCATGTCGCATGTACCCGTGCTCGTGCAGGTGCTGGCCGTCTTTGCCCTGGTGGTGTTCGCCGGTTCCAGGAAGGTGCACCTTGGACTGGCCGCCGCCCTCGGCGGCATCGCCTTTGCCCTGGTCCGGGGCATCCCCGTCACGGACGCCCTGCGGACGGCCGCCGGGGAACTGGCCAAGCCCGACACCTTCCTCCTGCTCGCGCTGGTGACCGTCATCATGATGTTCTCGTCTGCCATGAAGAAGGCCGGCGCCATGGAGGCCTTCTCGCGGGTCCTGGCGGCGGTCGCCCCCTCTCCCCGCATCGCCCTGGCCGCCGCCCCGCTGATCATCGGCACCCTGCCCATGCCCGGCGGCGCGATACTGTCCGCCCCCCTGGTGGACGCCTTCGACCCGGGCAGGAAGCGCGGCGGGGCCGTGTTGTCCACCGCCAACTACTGGTTCAGGCACAACCTGGAACTGGCCTGGCCCCTGTACCCGGCCTTCATCCTGACCTCCACCATGTCGGGCATCCCGGTGGGCAGGCTGATGGTCCTGAACGCCTACGCCGCGCCTGCCCTGTTCATCCTGGGCCTGGTCTTCATTCTGCCCCGCGGAAAGCCCGGGGACGACGCCGGTCCTGCGGGCGCGCGGCTCGAGGCTCCGCCCGAAGCGCTGCCCCAGGCCGGCGACACACGCGTTGACGCGACAGGCCGGGCGGGACGCGTGATCCGGGGCTTCGCGCCGCTGGCCATCGTGCTGGGTACCTACGCGGCCCTGGACGCGCTCTGGCGCGCGCTGGGTCCCGGACTGGGCCTGTCCCCGGCCGCTTTCGCGCTGGCCGGCCGCTACCTGCCCATCTTCCTGGGACTCGGGGCGGCCTCCCTGTACGTGCTCGCCATCTCGCCGGGCAAGGCGGTCTTCTCGGGCAGCCTGGCCTGGCCCACGGTCAAGCTGGCCGCCGTGGTGGCCGGCATCCGGGTATTCTCCGCCCTGCTGGAGGCTGGCGGGGTGGCCGAGGCCTCGGCGGCCGAACTGGCGGCGGCCGGCATCCCGGCCCTGGCGGCCGCCGCGGTGTTGCCCTTCACCGCCGGACTGGTCACGGGCGTAGGCTTCGGTTACGTGGGCCTGTCCTTCCCCATCGTGCTTGGCCTGTTCCCCGCCGGCGGCGGCTTCCCGCTGGAGGCCGTCGTGGTGCTGGCGGGGGCCTTCGGTTACGCGGGCATGATGCTCTCGCCCCTGCACGTGTGCATGGTGGTGAGCGCGGGGCACTTCGGCACGGGCCTTCCCGCCATGATACGCCGCTTCGCCCCGCCGCTGGCCCTGTTCGTCGCGCTGGGCAGCGCCTGGGCCATGACGCTGGCCTGGCTGGCGGGCTAGGCGGGGCGGAAGCCTCCCCGGCGCCTTGACTCCTCACTCGCGGGTACTATGCTTGACGCAAGTATAAAGTAACCGGCCGGCCAAGGAGGCTCTCATGTCCAGAAAGTTCCCCTCGCTGATCATGCTCATCCTGTGCGCGACCGCCGCCTTCGCGGACGCGCGGTCCGCCACCTGGCGCGCGGCCACCGAACTGGTCCAGGGCTACCTAGACGGCGCTCCCCCTTCCGCATTCAAGAAGGCGGTGGCGGTGTTGCCGATCAGGGTCACCGGCGCCCTGGAGCGGACCGGGGCGGCAGATACCGTGGCGGCCTACCTGCGCGAGAAGCTGTCCATGAGCACGGTCTTCCTGCTGGTGGAGCGGGCCAACATGGACGCGCTCCTGTCGGAGATCGAGCTTGGGCTGTCGGGGCTCGCCGATCCGGCCTCGGCCGCCAAGGCGGGGGAGCTGATAGGCGCCGAGCTGCTGGTGCAGGGAGGCCTGTCCGAGGCGGGAGACCGGGTGCTCCTGTCCCTGGAGCTCGTGGACGTGTCCACCGGCGCCGTGCTCTCCTCGGTGACCGGCGACATGGCGCGAGGCGACCTGATCAGCGAGGCCGACGCCTATGTCCGATCCACCTTCCAGAGCCAGTTCGGACTGTCGCTGGAAGGCGGCGTCGGTACGCTCTTCTGCCTGGAGCCGGCCTGGGTGCCCACTGACGGCTTCGAGGCGGTGGTTTCCGGGAACCCGTTCATGGCTCTCTATGATTTTGCCGCGTCCTACAAGCTCCTTTCCTTCCTGTCCCTGTCCGGCGGCCTCATCGGCATGGACAGCCAGCAGTTTTACCTGAGCTCCGACGGCAGGGTGGAGTCGCCCCTTGCGGTAGGCGATCGGACGGTTCGATACTCCATGTTCCACGGCCTGGGCGCGGAGATTGGCGCGGAGTTCGCGCTGTCGCCGACGCCGCGCCTGAACCTGGGGCTGGCCGCGTCAGCTTTCATGCTGGTGGACCACGGCCTGACCAGCTGGTTCATGGACTTCACCTGCTATGAAATCGATGGCTTCGGTACGGTCGGGCCGATGAAACGCGACATCGAGGTCTTGGGCACCCGGTTCGATCCCCAGCTGGGTGGGAGGGCGTCCCTCAAGGCCGAGTACCTCATCTCGAGTCGCATGTCCATCGGTTTGGACATCGGCTACCTGCTCATGGCCGATTATCTGCCGGAGAGATTCATGGTGGGCGGTTACTTCCAGAGTTCGAGCGAAGACCAGCCGGCTTTGTCCCACATCGACAAGAACGGCACATGGGCCTTCATGGACAGCTTCAACGTGGCCCGCGTGGACGGCACCACGGGCTCACCGTACCTGTCCTACAATCCCTCCGGCCTGTCCGCCACCCT
>JAKLIU010000191.1 GCA_022709445.1 Spirochaetota bacterium
AGCGCGTGACCGTGGCCGGCAGCTTCAACGGCTGGGATCCCTTCATACACGAGCTCCAGGAAGTCGCCCCCGGGAAATACCGCCTGGACCTGGAACTCGGCCCCGGGGAGCACTACTACGTCTTCATGTACCGAGGGGAACGCGTGCCCGACCCGCTGAACGGTCGCCTGCTCTACGGCCGTGACGGCAGGGTGGTCTCTGCCATCACCGTCTCCGCGCCCTGACCCGGCTCACGCGCCGGCAAACTCCAGGAGCTTGGCCGCGGCCCGGTCGGTCCCCAGCGAATCCAGGTCGACGAGCGACGCGCCCGGCCATCGCGCGGCGAGGATCGGGCCCAGTTCCGTCCTGCAGGCCACGACGACGGTTCCCCTGACCGGCATGGGTCCGCCCGTCCCGCCGATCCGGTCCAGTTCCCGCAGGCTCCTCGCGAGCCCCGCTCCAAGCTCCAGTTCCAGCGGCCCGATCTCGTCCACGATAGCAGTGACGCGGCCGTCCTGGACGGAAGACAGCGCCGCCGCCGCGATGGAATCGGCCTTGGCCAGGGCATCCCGCCGGAAGACCCACTTGCCATAGCGTATGAGCACAGGATCGGACAGGTCGGGAACGGGCGATGACCGTCCGGGCTGCCGGTCGGGGAAGGCTGGATCCACCGACGCCAACTCGAAGCCGCCCTCACGGCCTGGCGGCAGACCCAGATCGACACACAGGATTCCGGTCTTCCGGCCGCCGCGGTACTCCCCCGGGCAGGCGATGCCGGACGGCCGCAGCCCGGCTCGGCGCAGGGTCGTTGCGGCGGCCATCATCAGGCTGGATTTTCCGCTCCCGCGCGCCCCGCCCAGGATGATGATGGCGGCCATCAGGTTCCGCTCAGGCCCTGCCGGCCGGCAAGCCCGGCCCTGCCTTTGCCCCCGGGAACATCCTGGCCACCAGGCCGGCCACCAGCGCCAACGCGACGGTGCCGCCGTAGAGCGCGGTGGGGATGAAGCTCACTTCGAACAGGCGGTCGAAACCGCGCCACGCAAAGAGGCCGATGACCAAGGCTCCATACCCGGCGAAAATCGCCCCGCGGGCCCATGCCTTGAGCCGGAAGCCGTACTGGCCGGTGAAAACGAACATGAACAGGAAGCCGCTGGCGAACATGATCCAGATCCCGGGCCCGGCCACGTCGCCCTCGTTGCCGGCAAGGGCCTTCTGGATGGCGATGGCCGGTCCGTGCAGGCCGACCAGCAGCTCCAGCAGCACCAGCCAGCCCATTGCCAGGTGTATCCTGGTGTTGGCGAAGGAGAACTGGGTGAGGAGCAGGAACATGTAGAAGAAGCCGGTGAGCAGGCCTATGTCGCCCTCGGTCGGGTGGAACCAGAACGTGTAGCAGAGTGCCCACGAAATGTAAAAACCGTGCCATGACCGTACCCAAGCCAAGGCACGTTCCTTGAACTTGGGTTTGAACCCGAGGATCAGGCCGCGCCTGGGCGCCAGGCTGTAGAGCATGATCACCAGCATGACGATCACCGAACCCTGGCTGGTCCACACCGGCACATACTGCGCCAGCCCGTCGTAGAACAGCTGCGACTGCAGGATATGCAGGAGGATGAAGGCACCGTTCACCAGGAGCGCGGTTGCATTCAGCCGCGAGACGGAACCCGCATGCATGCCTTCCCCGCGGAACTTGAAGGCCAGTATCCAGAGGGAGATTTGGTGCGCCAGATAGAGCCCCCAGGCCGATATGAAGCCCCAGGCGGTCGGGGCGGGCAGTTTCCAGAAGTACCAGGACGGCCCTTGGTCCGGCGAGAGCGGGTAGAAGCGCTGGAGGCCCGGCGCGGTGATTCCAATGAGTGCGGTAAGGACGACGGCTCCGAGCAACGTCCACGCGAAAGCCCTGGAAACCGGATCTCTCTTGGTCATGCGTTCCTCGCTTTTCATGTTGGTGATCAGTCTTCCGCAGGCGCGAACACGACGCCCACGGTCTTCATGCGTATGCCGCTCTCGGCGGCGAAAGCCCTCGCCAGGTCCGCCAGCGCTTCGGCGGCCCTGGTCCTGAGGCCGGGATCGTCGGTCATCGCCGAGGCTGCCTCCACGAAGCGGGCCGTCAGTCCCCTGCGGGCACTCTCCACGAGCCGTGCCTCGTCCAGGAAGATGGACCTGTCGGCAACCCTCACCTCGACCGTCTCGGTGAGCACGGCCGGCGTCAGCATCCCCAACGGGGGCGCGGCGAGTTCCAGGCGGCCGCCGTCTGAAGCAAGGTAGCGCACGGCCCAGCCCTCGGTGGCGTTCATGTCCACGGCGAACGAAAGGTCGGCCCAGGCCGATATTTCCACCGTGGCGTCGGACCTGATGCTCAGGAGCCTGCCCAGGCCGCCGTCTCCGAACAGCAGGCCCGGGGTGGTCTCGGACACGGTCAGCCGTTCGCGCGCCTCCACCAGCACCAGCTTGCCGGCCGATGCCATGCCTTCCATGTACGACACGAAGGAGCGCTCGACGACCGCGGGCCTGGGGCGTTCCATGAGAAGGAGGGGCAGACCGGCCCCGATTCCCACGAGGAGCAGGGCGGCGACCAGCCCAAGCCACAGGGGAACCCGGCCCCTTCCCGTTTTTTCCGCTTTCATGGTTCCAGTATAGCGCAAGCGGAGCCCGGGGAGTCCGGAAAACGCTCAGGGCTGGATGGCGCACAGGCGCGTGCGGGAACCCGAACCGTGGAGCTCGTAGAGCTTCACGTCGAACCAGCCGTCTCCTTGGGGAGGCACTTCCACGACCGCGAAGCTCGGGCCCCAGGAACCGCGGGGCCGGGACAGGCTTCCCGGATTCAGGAGCAGGATGCCTCCCGCCTCGTCCCAGAACGGCACGTGGGTATGCCCGAAGAAGAACGCCGCCGCCCCCTCGCGCTCCGCGGCCTGCAGGAAGGGTCGGTAGGAATCGCCGTCCAGGTAGTGGTGCCCGTGCGCGGCGAGTATCTTGCGGTCCAGGGCCCAGATGGTCCGTACCGGCGGCAGGGACCAGTCGCCGTCCACGTTGCCGCGGACAGCCCAGGCGGGCGGCATCGGGCAGCCCGAGGCGGCGGCCTGGGCCAGGTCCGCCGCGCCGTCTCCGAGGTGCACCAGTCCCTGCACGGAACGGCCCAGCAGGCGCAATACCGCCACCAGTCCGCGCGCGTCGCCATGGGTGTCGGAAACGACCAGGAGCCTCATCGGCCCGGTCCCCGCTTGATCAGCTCGTTGTTGGCCCTCAGGCGCCCGGCCAGCAGGCCAAGGAGCCGGGTCATGGCCTCGGGATCCTCGGCCAGGTAGCGCTTGAACACGGCCGGCGGCAGCTTGAACACGGTGCAGTCGGTCTCGGCCACGGCCCAGGCGGTGCGCGGTTCGTCCAGCACGCAGGCCATCTCGCCGAAAAACTCGCCCTCGGGCACGAGGGATACCGGTTCCGATCCGCCCGGCCGCGGCTGTTCGAGGTAGACGCCCACCGAGCCGCGGTACAGGTAGAACGCTTCCTTGTTCCCGTCGCCCGCGCGGAACACCGTCTCGCCGCGCGGGAAATGCCGGGAGTACTTGCGCACCAGCCTGGACGGTTCCGAGAACAGGGTGCGTTCGATCACGTTGGGCGTCCCGTGCGCGGATTGCACCCGGTGGAAGCGGGCGAACAGCAGCGAGTCGAAATTCTCCACCGTGTACATCAGCTCGGCGAAGAGGAAGTACATCCAGAAGAAGGTGTACACCTTGATCAGGGTGATGACCAGGTTCCCCAGGATGCCGTACAGGAGGCTGTAGCGCGCCGTGTTCATGGTGAACCCTATGGCCAGCCCGAACAGCTCGTAGGCGATGGCGCAGAGCGCCGAGGCCAGGAGGGCGTTGCGCGTGAGCGGACGCTTGGGAGGTACGTTCTTGTAGGTGAGGAACACGAACAGCCAGAGGGCGGCCAGGGGAATGAGGCCGGCGATGAAGGGGACCGCGGCCCCGAGCAGCTCGCGGACCGGTGCCCAGCTGACCGAGCCCAGCAGCACCCGGACCAGTTGCGAGGCCGCGATCAGTGTGACCACAGCCAGCATCAGGATGATCTCCACCGCGAAGGTGAGCACGTTCTCCCGCACCGGGTCGACCTTGCCGGAACTGGAATAGATGACGCGCACGCCGCGCTGCATGGACACCACGAACAGGCGCCCGGCCCAGACCAGGTTCACCAGGCCGAACGCGCCCGCGAACCCGGTCAGCGGATTGCCCACGAAGGCCTTGATCGCCTCGCTCCCGCCGAAAATCTCGATGTACGGACCGATGAACGAGATGGCCGAGTCGATGTCCAGCCTGAACCAGTCGGCAGCCAGGGAAGCCAGGTAGAATACCACCAGGAGGGCAGGCACCGCCGACAGGAGGAAAGCGTAAGCGCCGGCGGCAGCATGGTTTGCCAGCTCGTGCCTGCCGAACTGCTCGAACGAGAAGAGCGCGCGCTGGGTAAAGGATTTGATCGGATCGGTGGCGGTCTTCCGCATCGCTCTAGCGCATCATGGCGGCGACGGTCTCCGGATCCAGCCTGA
>JAKLIU010000192.1 GCA_022709445.1 Spirochaetota bacterium
CCATCTGGAAGCCGGTGATGCCGGCCTCGGAGCCCGCGACCTTGAAGTCCATGTCGCCGAGGTGGTCCTCGTCGCCCAGGATGTCGGACAGCACGGCGAAGCGGCTGCCGTCGGTGATCAGGCCCATGGCTATGCCCGCGACCGGCTTCTTGAGCGGGACGCCGGCGGCCAGGAGCGACAGGGTGCCGCCGCAGACCGAGGCCATGGACGAGCTGCCGTTGGACTCCAGGATCTCGGAGACCACGCGGATGGTGTACGGGAACTGCTCCTTGGTCGGGAGCACGCGCTCCAGGGCCCTGCGGGCGAGGTGGCCGTGGCCGATCTCGCGCCTGCCGGTCCCGAGGCGGCCGGTCTCGCCCACCGAGAAGGGCGGGAAGTTGTAGTGCAGCATGAAGCGCTCGCGGCGGTCGCCCTCGATGTCGTCGAAGATCTGCTCGTCGAACACGGTGCCCAGGGTGGTGACCGCCAGGGCCTGGGTCTCGCCGCGGGTGAACAGGGCGGAGCCGTGGGTGCGGTTCAGCACGCCGATCTCGCAGGTGATGGCCCGGATGTCCTCGAGGCCGCGGCCGTCGACGCGCATGCCCTTGTCCAGGATCCCGCCGCGCAGGATCTCGTACTGGAGCTCCTCCATGAGGGCGCCGAACAGCTTGTTCTGGATCTCGTCGACCAGGACGTCGGAGAAGGCCGCGGCGGTCTCCTTGATCGCGGCGGCGACCGCGTTCTGGCGTTCCTGCTTCACCTTGGTGAACAGGGCCTTCTGGAGGCGCTCGCGTGCGTAGGACTCGATGTCGTGCTTGCGGCCCAGCTCGGCGCGCAGGGGGGCCAGGGGCTTCTTGGGCTTGCCGACCTGGTCGCGCATGTCGCGGATGAGCTTGCAGATCTCGGCGATCGGACCCTTGGCCGCCTCGATGGCCCCGAGCATGAGCTCCTCGGAGACTTCGTCGGCGCCGCCCTCGACCATGGTGATGCCCTGCTCGGTGCCGGCCACCACGATCTCCAGGGCGGAGCGCTCGATCTGGTCATAGCTGGGGTTGATCACGTAGCCGCCGTCGACGTGGCAGACGCGCACGCCGGCGATGGGACCGCCGAAGGGGATGTCGCTGATGTGCACGGCCGCGCTGGCCGCGTTGATGGCCAGGATGTCCGGCGGGTTGACCTGGTCGGCGGAGATGACGGTGGGGACCACCTGGATCTCGCGGCCGAAGGCCTTGTCGAACAGCGGGCGCATGGGGCGGTCGATGAGCCGGGAGACCAGGATCTCGCGATCCTTGGGCCGGGTCTCGCGCTTGATGAAGCCGCCGGGTATCTTGCCCGCGGCGTAATATTTCTCGTTGTACTCGACGGTGAGCGGGACGAAGTCCAGGCCCTCGGTCACCTTCTCCGAGCAGCAGACCGTCGCTATGACGGCGGAGCCGCCGAAGCGCGCGAACACCGAGCCGTTGGCCTGCTTGGCCATGCGGCCGGTCTCGAGGATCATGTCCTCGCCGTTGATCTTGTATGTGCTTACATGTGCCATTGATCGATCTCCATGATTCAGCCGCGCCCGCGGGATGGCCGGATCCGGGCAGGACGCGACGCCCGGGATCCGCGCGCCGGGCGGCCTTGCGGCGCCCTTGAGCGAAAAGGCCCGAACCGCGCGCGTTCGGGCCTTGGCATGCGTCCGCTACTTGCGGATGTTGAGCTTCTCGAGAAGCTCGCGATATTTCTGCAGGTCGGTGCGCTGCAGGTACTTCAGCAGCTTGCGCCTCTGTCCCACGAGCTTCAGGAGGCCGCGGCGACCGTTGGTATCCTTCTTGTGCTCCTTGAAGTGACCGGTGAGCTGGTTGATCCGCTCGGTGATGAGCGCGATCTGGACGTCGGTGGAACCGGTGTTCTTCTCCGCCAGCCCGACATCCTTGATTATCCTCGCCTTGTCGTCCTTGGTAACAGCCATCTCTTTATTCTCCTTGCTTCCGTGTAACCATTCTCATGCGGGGCCGCCGGGCGGCCCGTCTGTTCAAGAACCGAACGACAGGAAGCGCGGGAAACCCGCGCCGTCGTCCGGCCAGTCCAGGGATCCGTCCCTGTGGACGGTCGCCGTCACGGGCCTGCCGTCAGCGCGGGCCGGGTAGGCTCCGGGCTTCGGGAGGACCGTATCGCGACCCCGCGGGGATACCCGCAGGAGGCCGCCCGAGGATTCCATCTCCGCTCCGCGCAGGTCCAGGGCGTAGGGGCGACCCAGCATGGCGAGTGCGAGGTCCATCCGGCCTGCGTCGATCGCGGTCCTGATCCTGCTGGAGCTGACGGCCTGACCGTCAAGCATCACCGGATCAACCACCTCGGCCGACGCGCCGAGCGACAGGGCGATTTCTACCAAGGCGGCCGAATCCGTAGAGAGGCGGTGGCCGCACTTGAAATCGCTCCCGACGACGAAAGAACGGACGCCGCAGGAACGTACAAGGATGGAAAGGAAATCCTTCCCCGCCAGTTTACTGAAATTCCCGGAAAAGTCAATCAGCACGACCGTGGCGACGCCCGCGGCCTCCAGGGTTTCCAGCTTCTGCTCGAGGCTGAACAGGGCCCCGGTCGGCCGATGCGGGGCCGTCAGGCGCTTGGGGTTGCCCCTGAAGGTCACGACCGTCGGCACCAGGGCCGGGGCCATGGCCGCCACCCTGGACACCAGGGCCATGTGGCCGACATGGAGGCCGTCGAACACGCCGATGGTGGCGGCGGCTGGAACCACTCCCCTGCCCGTGCCGCCCTCGACGGCCTCGTCCCAGCCGATCACGCGCATGCTCACGGCACGCCCCCTCCGGGTGCGTCCTCGAAGACGAGGGCGTAGCGCCAGCCATGGCCATCGGCGGCGGGCGTCGCGATGCCCAGAGGGGATCCAGCCCGGTCGAAGGCCGCCACGGGTACGCTCCCGCGCCGATCCTTGAACACGGCCATCCTGGACAGGGGCAGGCCGTGCCTGAAGAGCCTTGCCTCGTCGTCGCCCAGTTCCAGGGTCTCCAGCCCGAGCCCGGCGGCGTCTCCCGCCGCCAGGGCCCGCAGCGCGTCCGGCTTCACGTCCTCGGGGGCCAGGGCGGATGCCAGGCTGAACGGACCGGAAAACGTCCTTCGGAGGGCCTTGAGGTGTCCCCGGGAGCCGCAGGCCAGGGCTATGTCCCGAGCGAGGGAGCGGATGTAGGTGCCCTTGGAGCAATGGATGAGGAGGCGCGCATCGAGGCCGTCATAGTCAAGCAGTTCGAGGCGTTCGATGCGCACCTCGCGCGGTGCGAGCTCCACGGCCCTGCCCGCGCGGGCCAGGTCGTAGGAACGCTTGCCGTCGACATGGATGGCCGAGTAGGCGGGAGGCGTCTGCATGATGGGGCCGCGGAAGGAGGCGAGCGCCGAATCGAGCGCTTCCCGCGCGGGCGCGTCCGCCGTGGCGACGACGGCCCCCTCGAGGTCGAGGGTGTCGGTCTCCGTTCCCAGGGACAGGGTGGCCTCGTAGCCCTTGGCAGCGCCCATGAACCAGTCGGACAGCCGCGTGTAGCGGCCGAACAGGCAGACGAGCACCCCGCTCGCGAAGGGATCGAGGGTGCCCGCGTGCCCGGACTTGACGCCCGGGCCCAGGCTGCGGGAGATGCCCGCGAGCACCTTGTACGAGCTCGCGCCGGTCGGCTTGTCCACGATGGCGAAGCCATCGACCCGGGCAGCCGTGGCGCCGCCCGTCACGGGAACAGGCCCTTGATCTTCTCGCCCATCTCGAAGCCTTCCTTTATCCCGGGATCGGGATAGAAGACGAGCCTCGGGGTGAGCCTGATCCTCAGGCGCTTGCCCACGGCGGACTGCAGGAAGCCCGCGGCGTGGTTGAGTCCCGCGACCCCCGACTCGAGGGCCGTGCCCTCCCGGAAGGTGGACACGAAGACCTTGGCGTGGGAACCGTCCCGCGCGGCCTCCACCCGGGTGATGGACAGGAAGCTGTCCACCCGGGGGTCCTTCACCTCGCCCTTGAGGATGAGATCCGACAGCTCCTGCCGGATCCCCTCCTCGACGCGCTTAAGCCTTGTTCCTTCCACCGGTGGAATCGCTCAACTTTCTGGTCACCTTGACTTGCTCGAAGATCTCGAGGATGTCGCCTTCTTTTACGTCGGTCCAATCCGCGAGCCCAATGCCGCACTCGTAGCCGGCGGCGACTTCCTTCGCGTCGTCCTTGAAGCGCTTCAGGCTGGAAATCTTGCCCGAGTGCATCTCGACGCCCTCGCGTATCACGCGGACGCCGGCGTTGCGCTTGACCGTGCCCTCGGTCACGTAGCAGCCGGCCACGGCGCCGATCTTGGGCACCTTGAACACGCTGCGGACCTCCGCCTGGGCGATGTCCTGTTCCTTGATCTCCGGCGCGAGCATCCCTTCCATGGCCTGCTGGATCTCCTCCACGGCCTTGTAGATGATGTTGTACTTCCGGATTTCCACCTTCTGCTGGTCGGCCAGGGTCTTGGCCTTGGGGGTCGGCCGCACGTTGAAGCCGATGATCAGCGCGTCCGAGGC
>JAKLIU010000193.1 GCA_022709445.1 Spirochaetota bacterium
TAAAGCCTTCCATCCTCCTCCACAAGCTCAACGTTTAGCATGTTCATCTGAGGAGAGCCAATGAAGCCTGCCACGAAGAGGTTTTTGGGCCTGTCGTAAAGGTTATTTGGGCTGTCCACCTGCTGGATGAAGCCGTCCTTCATCAGGGTGACCTCGACGGGAATCCAGACCTTCCCGTCCATGAAGATGGTGTCGCGCTCGTCGGAGAAGGCCTTGGCGGCCAGGTCGGGGCTCAGGCCGGAGTTGAAGGCTACAAAGATGTGGCCGGGGGTGGTGACCAGGGCGGTCTCGATGCCGACGGACTCCAGGAGGGCCGCGTACAGGACGGACAGGTCGTCGCAGTCGCCTGCCCGGTACGCCATGGTCTGGCCGGGGAACTGCAGGAAGTCCACCGCCTCGTCGCTCTCGGAGAGGGCCACGAAGGGCGTCTTGGGGTCGACCGCGTAGCCGACGCCATACAGTCCCAGGGCCTGGTAGATGGCCAGCGCGGTCCGGAACTCGGAGGACACGGCGGCGGCCGTCCCGCCGGAGCGCACCATGGAGGCGATGCTCTTGGCGAAACCCAGCACCACCGGATCCTTGGCGGTCACGAAGGCGGCCGCCTTGCGGTCGTCGTCCCAGGTCATGGCGTTGCGGTTCTGCACCTGCACCGTCACGGGGAAGCTCCTGGTGGTCAGCCTTCCCAGGTAGTAGTACTCGACGATGAACTCGCCGGCGGCCTTGGTCCCCTCGGTAACCTTGAAGATGGCGTCGTTGAACAGGGCGTACACGGGTACGTCCCTGCTGTCGCCGGCCGGGATGGACGCGTACTCGGCGCAGAGCCTCGGGCCGTCCATGTACTGCTTGGCGTAGAAGAGGACCTTCACCTTCTCTATGGGCAGGGACTCGGCGTTGGCCAGGGTGGCCGTGCCCAGCGGGTTGGAGTCGTAGTGGCTGAAGAACAGGGGGAACACGGAGCCCAGGTCGGGCTGGAGGCGTATTTCCGTGCCCTTGCGCGAGCCGGCCAGGTCGTAGACCAGGCCCACCTGGACCGACAGGCCCTAGTAGGGCGACTCGCCTGGCGCCATGAAGTACTTGTAGCGCGCGCCCAGACCGGCGGAGAAGGCAGGCGACAGCCTGAACAGGAGTTCCGCGCCTCCTTCCATGAACGGATTCCGCACGGTCCCGAGCTCCGAGAGCGCCATGTACAGGCCTCCGCCGGCGCTCGCCCGGAGGGCGAAACGGGGGCTGGGTGAGAACGAGGCGCCGAGGCTTCCCCCGCCGGTCACGAACGATACCGTGCTGTCGGAACCGTTGAGCGGGAGGAATTCGTACTCTATGGAGGCCCTGCCGAACAGCCAGCGGGCAAAGCCCGGAGCCAGTTCGCCCCGGATGCCGCCGCCGCCGCCTATCGAGTAGAACGGCAAGCCGTCCTCCAGGGTGGGTCCCAGGGGAACCGACACGGAGGGCAGGAGCGACAGGGTGAAATCCCCGGACTGGGCCATGACGGGAGCGCCGCAGGCCAGGCACAGGACCACGAGGATCGAGAACGGACGAATGGCTTTCATGCGCCACCTCCTGAACATTTCATCATTGACGGGACGGAACCGTACAAGGATGAAGTATACTTCACGACTTCCCGCGATTCTATTGAAGAAATCGTTATTAATCCGAATAACGCTTCATTTTCCGGCGAAGGGCCGGCCCTGGCCGAGCACGACCAGGCGCTCCGCGAGCCGCAGGGCGTCCACCGGCCAGAAGGGTTCCGGCCTTGGCCTGCGGCAGCTCCCGGGCAGGGGGCGGCAGGACAGTATGGCGGCTCTCCAGCCCGGCGGCAGCGCTTCCGCCCCGTCCGCGGCCCCCAGGAGGGCTCCGGCTATGGACGCGTTGGTGTCGGTATCGCCGCCCATGGCGACCGTCCGGATCACTCCCTCCCTGACGCCTTCATCCGCCGCCAGCCTGGCAAAGGCGTTCCTCAGGGCGAGCAGCACCCAGCCCTGGTTCACGGTCATGTCGTCGGGCGGGCCGGCCGAGACGCCTTCCGCGATGGCGTCAGACACCGTCCCGCCACCCTCCAGGGCGGGCAGCGCGGCCCGGGCGCGAGCGATCGCCTCAGTTCGAGACTCGCCCCGGACCAGGGCGGCCAGGGCGACGGCGAAAGCCGCGTTCGCGGCCAGGCAGACGGGACTGGCATGGCTGAGCCCGGCGTCTTCCATGGCCGCCGCCGCTATCGAGTCGTCGTCCCGGGCATGCAGGTGGATGGCCAGCGGGGCCAGCCGCATCAGGGCGCCGTTGGCCTCCGACCCCGAGGCGGTCAGGGCACCCGCGCGCGAGGCCGCCGCGATGGCGTCATTTTCGCGGCCTGCGGACAGTTCGCGCCAAGCCGGCTGGAAGGCGGCCCGCGTCGTCCTCCCCTCGTCGAAGGGACGGGATCCATGCCAGAAGGCGTACGCGCGGGCGGCCTCCGCCGGATCGTAGCGGCCTGCCCGCAGGATGGCCCGCGCCAGGATGATGCCCAGCTCCGAGTCGTCGGTGGGTTGGCCGGCCAGGGTGCCCCAGGTGCCGCCGTCCTCCAGCTCACGAGGACCTCCGCCGGGATACGCCCGCGCGATCTCGCCCGGGGCCTCGAACTCCACCAGGGAACCGAGGGAATCCCCGGCTATCATGCCGAGCATGGCGCCGCAGGCCCGGTCCAGGAGCCCCGCGTCGGGGCAGACCAGGGAGCGCTCGCTCTTCACGAAGGGATAGTCCGGGTGCCGGTCGTGCGGCGTCCGCTTGAGCGGCGACCAGTCCCGGGCGGAAAACTCGACGGGCAATCGGCCCACCCCGCCGAAACAGTCCCCCGTCCGGGACCAGGACCCGTCCGCCCGGGCCGACGAGGCGTAGCGCACCGGCGCGCCGCCCGCCGCGTACAGGTCGCCGCCCGAGCCCGTCACCAGGGCGTGCCCGGCGGCCACGTCGTAGTCGTTGGGATTGTAGATGGAGAACGCCGCGTCGGCCTCGCCCGCGGCCACCAGGGCCAGGCGGTAGGCGATGCTCGGCTCGGCCCGGACCCGTGCGGGGGCGCAGGCTGCGGCGTTGGCCGCGCTGGCGGTGTCGGCGCCTCCGCTGGCCAGGACGAGGGGAGCCCCGGCCACCCGCAGGCGATCCGCCGGGACTACCGGGCGACTGTTCCTGAGCACCGGACCGCCTTGGGCCCAGCAGAAGAGGTCCCCGTAGCCGGAACGCGCGGCGTAGGCGAAGACCACCCCAAGCACCGGTGCGTCGCCGACGACCAGGCCTATGGACACCGATGCCCCGCGCCGGCCCGACAGATAGGCGTCGGTGCCGTCGTTCGGGTCGACCAGCCAGCGCGGCGCGCCGGGGGGGACCGGACGTCCGTCCGCGCCGGGAAGCCTGTCCAGCGCCGGCAGCTCCTCGCCCCGCATGCCGTAATCCGGCCAGGCACGCTCAAGCCGTTCCCGGATGAGGCGCTCGGCCTCCGTGTCCACGGGGCTCTTGGCCCCGTGCCCGGCCGCCCCTCCCGGGGAAAGAAAGGCAGCGTGCAGGAGTGAGCCCGCCGCCAGGGCGGCCTCAAGGGCCACGGCCAGCTGCTCGCGGTAGGGGGAAGGATACCCGGACAGGTCCGGCGCGCCCGCCGGGGTGATGATCGTGCTCATGAGATGACTATAGTCGAGGCGGATGGAGCTGTCGCCTCGTCGTCGTGCCGGGATCGTGCGTTTTTCACTTGCACGATCCGGAATTCAGGTGTACCCTCGCTTTAGTGGCACGTGTTAGTAACACGCAGCAAGATATCACAAACCATCGTGCAAACAATCCAATGAGGAGGATCTGATGAAGAGGACAATCGCGATCATCGCGCTCGCGGCGCTCTGCGCCGGCGCGGCCTTTGCCATGGGAGGAAAGGCGTCGGCCGATACGACCAAGACCCTTTCGGTCATCGCCGTCTGGGGAGACCAGGAAGCGGAAACCTTCACCCGGCAGATAGCGGCCGAGTTCGAGCGCCGCACCGGCATCAAGGTGCTGTTCGAAGGCACCCGCGACATCAACGCCGTGCTGACCACCAGGGTGCAGGCCGGCAACCCGCCCGACATCGCCATCCTGCCCAACCCGGGCACCATGGTGGAGCTGGCCAAGGCCGGCAAGCTCGTCGACCTGGGCGCCGTCTACGACATGGTCCAGTTCCGCAAGGAATTCTCCCAGGGCTGGATTGACCTGGGCAGCGTCGACGGCAAGCTGTACGGCGTCTACTTGAAGGCAGCCATCAAGGGCCTGGTCTGGTACGATCCCGCGACCGTCTCGAGCCTGGGCGTCTCCCTGCCCAAGACCTGGGACGAGATGATCGCCGTTTCCAGGAAGGCGGCGGCGGCGGGCATCAGCCCCTGGTCCGTGGGCGTGGAGAGCGGCGCCGCCTCCGGCTGGGTGGGCACCGACTGGATCGAGAACATCTTCCTGCGCCTGCACGGGGCCAAGCTCTACAAGGACTGGTACGAAGGCCGGCTGGCCTGGTCCGGCCCCG
>JAKLIU010000194.1 GCA_022709445.1 Spirochaetota bacterium
ACCGAGGCGACGACGGGCGTGACAGGGGAAATCCGGGGATGGACAAACGCTTCCTGAGGTCGTACATCATCATAGGGCTCCTGGCGGCGACCGCGCTCTATACCCTGGCGAAGTACGCGTCCCTCGGACTGGAAGGCCCCGGCGGCGCCGCCTCCGCCCGTCCGCCCGTGGCCATCCGCGGGCCCATCTACGACCGCGAGGGACGGCTCCTGGCGGTGGACACCGACCTCTACGACCTGTCCGCCTGGCGGCCCAGCCTGGATCCCGGGAGACTGGCCCGGTACGCGGAGCTGCTCTCCCCCCACGTCGGGACCGGGCGGGCGGAACTGGAGGCGAGCCTGGCCGGCGACGGCCCCGATTTCTTCTATATCGCCCGGCGACTGTCCGGGGAAGCCGCCCGGGCCATCCAGGCTGCCGCCGGCGACGAGTCGCTCACGGGACTGAGGCTGGACCGCGTCGCCGGCAGGGTATACCCGGAACGGGACCTGGCCGCCCAGCTGGTGGGCTTCGTGGGGACCGAGAACCTGGGGCTGGCCGGCGCCGAAGCCGCCTTCGAGAGCCAGTTGGCCCCGGATCCCGCCACGGCCGAGGGCGGCTACGCCTACGGCAACAGCGTCTACCTGACCATAGACGCCGACCTGCAGTACCGGCTGGAAGCGCTCTGCGCGGCCGCCCTGTCGGAACACGGCGCGGAAGCCGTGGTGATGGTGGCCATGGAGGCCCGGACTGGAAACATAGCCGCCTACGTCTCACTGCCGGATTTCGATCCAAACGTTTTCCTGACCGCTGACCGCTCCTCATGGGTGGATCGCGTCGCCATCTACGCCTACGAGCCGGGGTCCGTGTTCAAGGTGTACAGCATGGCCAGCCTGATGGCCCTGGGCGGCATCGACGGGCATTCGGTCTTCACCTGCGACGGGAGCTACGAGCGCACCATGTCCTCCGGCGAGGAGATCGTCATCAAGTGCCTGGGCACCCACGGCGCCGTGGACCTGACCGGGATCCTGGGGTACTCCTGCAACGCCGGGGCGGCCTACGCCTCCGACACGGTGTCCGGACTCGACTTCTACGCCAAGCTGCGCGAGTTCGGCTTCGGCGACCGGACGGGGGCGGACCTGGCCGGCGAGAGCCCGGGCGTCATCCGCTCCCCGGGCGAGTGGTCGGCGCGCACCAAGCCAACCGTCGCCATCGGCCAGGAGGTGCTGGTCACCGCGCTCCAGATGGCTGCGGCCGCGACCCCGCTGGCCAACGGGGGCATGCTCCTCCGGCCCAGGACCCTCCTCAGGGTCACGGGGCGGGACGGGACGGTCCTGGACGACCCGGAGCCCATCGCGGTCAAGCAGGTGCTGGATCCCCGGAGCGCGGCCGAGGTGCTCACCGCCATGGAGGCGGTGGTGCTGGACTCCGGCACCGGGCGGCGGGCGCGCATCGACGACCTGCGCATGTCCGTGAAGACGGGGACGGCCCAGATGATCGACCCGGCGACCCGGCGATACTCCCCCGACGATTTCATAGCCAGCACCCTGGCCCTCTTTCCCAGCGAGTCGCCCGAGTACATCGTCTACGCGGCCATCATCAAGCCGAGGGGCGAGTCCATTTACGGCGGCCGGATCGCCGCGCCCCTGGTCAAGGACGCCGCCAACATCATCGCGGACCTGTACGGCGTCGCCCGCGCGGGTTCCGCGACCCTGGAACACGACGGCCGCATAGCCGTCACGCGCATGGCCCCGGCCGTCATCGGCGAAACCATGCCGGACCTGACAGGCTATCCCAAGCGCCTCCTGACCCCGCTCCTCGAGCGGAGCGACATCACGGTCGAGATCCTGGGCGAGGGCTGGGTGGCCAGTCAGGATCCTGCTCCCGGCCAGCCGGTGCCTCCCGGTTCCACCGTCACCCTGGAGCTGGAATGAGCATCCTGGAACGCAACCTGGCCGCGCTCGCCGCCAGGTTCCCCGGGTTCGTCGCCGGCGTGGAAGCCGCGGCGGAGGCGGAGCTCACCCTCGTCGCCTCGCGTTCCGGGGTCCCGAGCGCCGTGCTGGGCGCGGGTCAGGCGGCGCGGGAGGACGGGTCCCCGGCGGGGACCGGGCTCTGGCTCCACTCCCGCTACGACCCGCCGGCAGAGGCCGCCAAGGCCGTGGACGAGGCGCTGGCATCCGGCGCGGACCTGCTGGTGATCGCCGGCATGGGACTGGGACACGGCCTGGAGGCCGCCCTGCGCTCGGGGGTGAAGGTGCTGGTGGCCGAGCCCGACCCGGGCGTCGCAAGATCCTGCCTGTCCCTGCTCGACCTGTCCTCCTGCCTGTCGGATCCGGGCGTGTCCGCCTGCCTCTGCGGGGACGGCACGGAGCTCCTCCGCCTCCTGGAGCTGTCCGAGGCCAGGGCGGTTGCCTTCCTGGAAAACCCGGCCCTGGCCAGGGCCTTTCCCGAGGCGGTGGCCGCGGCCAGGTCGGCCTGGTCGCGCTTCCGGGAGAAGGACCGGATCAACGCGGCCACGCTCAGGCGTTTCGGGAAGCGCTGGGTGAGGAACCTGGCGGCCAACCTGCGACCGCTGGCGCGCGCGCCCGGCGTGGCCGGCCTGGCTGGGCGCTTCGCGGGCCTGCCCGCCGTGGTGATCGCGGCCGGTCCGTCTCTGGACGAACTGCTGCCGCGACTGCCCGCCCTGCGCGAGCGCTTCCTCCTCGTCTGCGTCGACACGGCCCTCCGCTCCGTGCTGGGCGCCGGGGTCCAGCCGGATTTCACCGTGGTGGTGGATCCCCAGTACTGGAACGCTCGCCACCTGGACCGCTGCGACGCGCCGGGATCCTTCCTGGTCACCGAGGCGGCGGTCTGGCCGTCGGTGTTCAGGTCGCGCTTCCGGGACGTGTACGCCTGCTCGTCCATCTATCCCCTGGGCCGCTACATCGAGGCCCGCTCGGGACCGCCCCGCGGCGCGCTGGGAGCGGGGGGCTCGGTCGCCACCACGGCCTGGGATTTCGCCAGGGTGCTGGGCTGCGCCCCGGTCTTCATGGCCGGACTGGACCTGTCCTTCCCCGACGGCAAGACCCACGCCCGGGCCAGCCTGTTCGAGCAGCGCTCGCTCAACGCCGGGACCAGGCTCAGGCCGGCGGCCACGGACGGCTTCGAGGCCATGCGGGGAGGGCAGCCCTACGAGGCGCCCGCCAACGACGGCTCGACGGTGGTGACCGACCGGCGCCTGTCGCTCTATTCCTGGTGGTTCTCCAGCAAGGCGGCGCGCCATCCCGGCACGCCCACCGGCAACCTGTCGGCCCGCGGCCTGGCGATACCCGGCCTGCCTCCGGCCAGTCCCGGGGAGCTCCTGGCCTTCCCGCCCGCCAGGCCGCGCATCGACGCGATCCTGGAGGCGGCGGCTCCCGGGCGCGATCCGGAAGGAGCCGGAGCGGCCGTGGATCGGGCCGTGGAGGGGCTCCTGGGGGAGCTGCGCCGCATCGCCGAGCTGGCCGATTCCGCGGTACGCTCGAGCGAGGAAGCCCGCTCTCCGGACCCGGCCGTGCGGGAAGCTGCCCTCGCGAGGCTGGAGGAGGCGGACGCCGAGCTCCTGTCGAGCGATGCGAGGGACGTGGTTGGCTTCCTGTTCGGGTCGGCCGAGGACATCCTGGGAGGACGGGCGAAGACCATGGAAGATGCCCTGGGCACGACCGGGCGGATCTACCGCGGGGTGGCCGAGAGCGCCCGCTGGCATGCGCGGATCCTGGGCACCGGGACCGGCGTGGCCGGCGGGGAATCCGGCGAGCGGGGGTAAAGTCGCGGCGCATCCGTTCCGATACTGTTAGCGTGAGTCGAACTCACCGGAACGGTATGCGCAGACGTCCAGGCATACCGTTCTTTTTTTATGCCCGCCGGGCACGCCGGCTTCCATGCCGTGCCCTTCGGCTGAGCCGAAGGCTCGAGCCGCGGCGCGCATCCATGCACGCGAGTGGCCCGAGCCCAGCCAGGCAAAAAAAGCCGCCCCCGATCGGGGCGGCCGTTTTTTGCGCGGTTCCGCTTACTTGGCGGGCTTGAGCGCCTCGACCAGCACGGTGATCGCCTCGCTCACGGTGATGGACACGCCGGTGACCGCGTCGGTCTTGCCGTCGGACTTGACCACCACCTTGGCGGGATCCTGCAGCTGGACGATGGCGGCCTCGAGCTTGGCGATCTGGACGTTCCACTCGCCCAGCTTGGCGCCCATCTTGTAGGTGCCCTTGACGGCGCGGACCAGCTTGGAATCGCCGCCGTCCTTGTGGAGGGCGTTGAAGCTGACGCTGACGATGCGGCCGTTGACGACGGTCACGAGGGCGGTGGCCATGTAGCCGCTCTTGTCCGGGGTGGCGGTCTTGGCGTAGAACCAGCCATCCTTCTTGTACGTGCCCTTGGCCACGGGACCGGCGGCGATGGCCTTCCTGACCAGGTCGTAGAAGCCCTTGACGGTCATGGAGGCGCCGGTGATGGCGTCGGTCTTGCCGTCCGCGGTGAACTTGGCGAAGGCGGTG
>JAKLIU010000195.1 GCA_022709445.1 Spirochaetota bacterium
CCGTCGCGCAGGATCAGGTCCACGCGGCGCTGGCCGTCCGTGCCGGCCTCCACCCGGAAGGCTTCCGTCCGCTCGCCGGCCTCGGCGGTGAAGCTCCTGGTGTCGACCACCCGCCCGTCGACACGCGTCTCCAGCTCCCAGTCGCCGGGGGCCGGCACCACGATGGCCGCCGTGCCCGCCACGCTCTCGCCGGGACGGGCGCTCAACGGCAGCCTGGCGCTCGCGGAGGCGATGGCTCCCGAGCGCTCACCCAACGGCACGGCGAACAGGGCGATGCGGCCGTCCGGGCCGCCGCGCGCGTCCGGAACGGCTCCCGAGGTGGCCCTGCCGTCACCGAACAGCACGATGGAGCGGTCGCTCGAGTTGCCGGGCATGGCCGAGGCGGCGAAGGCCAGGGCCGTGGCCAGGTCCGTGGTGCCGGGAGCCGGCGCTTCCAGCGTCGCGCCTTCCAGGAGGCGGGCCGCCACGGCCGGGGCGGATTCCGGCACCAGGAGACGGGGCGAGCCTGCGAAGGCCGCCACCGCCACCCGGTCTCCTGCGGGCAGGTCCCTGAGCATGGCCAGGGCCAGTTCGCGCGCCCTGGACCGGCCAGCCGACCCCATGGAATCGGAACCGTCCATCAGCATGACGATGGCCCTGCCGGAAGCGGGCAGGGGCAGCCGGGGATCCAGGACGGCCAGGGCGGCGGCGGCCAGGGCGACGAGGCGCAGGACCAGGAAACCCCGTACCTGGGTCCTCGTCCGGGATGGGTGCTTCATGCAGGCCTCCCCCGGCCGCCGCGCCGGGTCCGGGCGAGCGGGCCCCGCCAGGCCAGCCATTCGGCCGCCAGGAAGGCCAGGAAGGCCAGGGAGCAGGCCAGGGTCCAGTCCGAACGTTTGGAGCCCAGCCTGGCGGCCAGCACCAGGGCGTCGCCGGACGGGAGCGCCAGAGCCTTGGGCGCGAAGGCGGTTTCCGAGGCGGGCGGGTTGGCGGCGGCCAGGCCGGAGAGCGTTCCGTCGGTCCAGGGGAAGAACCCGGCCGACGGGGCCGTGACCATGGCGCGGGGACCCGCGCGTTCCAGTTCCAGGCCTTCGGCCGCGAAACCGGGTCCGACGCGGCGGCCCGCCGGGTCGCCCGCCGACAGGTTCCAGCCCAGGTCTGTCCCGCCCGCGGACGCGCCCCGCGACAGGAGGAACCAGTCGTCGATGTTGCGCAGGAGCACGGGCCAGGACGGGCTGAGGGTGAAGGCGGTGCCCGCTGGATTTGCGGCCAGGGCGACGCGGCGCCAGCCTGAGGCGTCTTCCCAGGCCGCGGCCACCGGGGCTCCGCGGATGGCCGCAAGGGCCACGGCCGGCGAGCCCGGGGGCAGGGAGAAGGTGCCGGTCTTGATGGAGCCGTAGCCCGACCAGTCCACGTAGCGCGACAGGGCCTGCCGCTCGTCCAGGCCCGCCGGAGTGCCTTCCCGCTCGGGGCCCGGCGAGAACGGCGCGTCCGCGGGCGGCTCCCCGAAGGACAGGATGTCCGCCGGGAAACCCGCGGGGGCGGGAACGCCCACGGACACGGCCAGGTCCCACTGGCCTTCCCGGGCGCCATCCGGGAAGGCGGGCCCGCCCCTGAGCTCGAAGCCGTCGCGCTCCAGGCTGGCCCTGAGGAAGGCGTCCGGGACTCCCACCACCAGGATCCTGCGGACGGCGGCCCGGTTCACGGCCGTCCGGGCGGTGGAGCCCGGCAGGGCGATACCGGAGCCCTCGTCGTCGCGCGCCCAGTCCCAGCCGTCTTCGGCCGAGAGCAGCTCGAGGAGGTAGCCCCCGGTCGCGAACCCGTTGGACAGAGGGATGGACGCGGACGAGCTGCGGGGGGAGGCTTCGACGCGGACCGTGGCCAGTTCCAGTCCGTCGCGGCTCAGCCTGAGCGTGCCGGTGACCGGGCGATCCACGTGGTTGTGCAGGGTGAAGGTGGCGGCCGTCGGGGTCATGGCCAGGGCCCCGACGCAGAGCGGCCCGGGCCCGGTACCGACCGTGCGGACCGTGAGGGCTCCGCCCGCCGCGTCGAAGAGGAGCCGTCCGCCCAGGTCGGGACCGCCGTCGCTCAGCAGTACCACGCGCCAGGCCTCCGAGCGCGCGGCGATCCAGGCCTTCAGGTCGCGCGAGACTGCTGCCTCCCGGAACCCCGCGTCGGAGGCTGCGAGTCCGGCGGCCGCCCTGGCAAGCTGCCTGCGGTCCGTGGTCGGGCCGGCGACCAGTTCCAGGCCGGCGGAGGCCGAGAAGACGGCGGCCGGGGCCCCGTCGTCCAGCGAGGCCAGCTCCTCTTCCACGATGGCGGCCGCCCGGGCCGTGCGGGTCTCCCCGCCCTCGCCGTCGGGCAGGCCCATGCTGGCCGACAGGTCGATGAGGAAGGCGGTGCCGGGCGGAGCCAGGTACTCGCGCGTGAACACCGGGCCGGCGGCCGCGGCGACTGCCGCCAGGTCCAGCGCCAGCCCGAGGGCCGCGTCCGACAGGCCGTTCCGGTTGCCCGCCGCGTAGAACGCCGCCGCGAGGACCGAGCACGCGAGGGCCGCCCGCGAGATCCCGGCCGTCAGCGCGCGCAGCGAGCGCGCCGCGTCCCCCTTCACGGCGAGCCGCTGTCCCCGGACGGTCCGGCCTTGCCGGCGGGTTTCGCCGAGCCGGCAACCCGCTTGCCCGATCCCGCGCCGGCCTTCGGCGCACTCCGTCCGGCTTTTCGCGCGGTCGGGGTCTCAGGGGGGGGAAGCGGCGGGAAGAGCAGCGCCAGGGCCTCCTGCACGGAAGCGGCGAAACTGAAGGCCAGCTCGCGGGCGACCTCGGGCGGCACATCGTCCAGGTCCTTGCGGTTGGCCTCGGGCAGGAGCACGCGCGGGATCTTGTTCCGGTGCGCGGCGAGCACCTTCTCCTTGACGCCGCCGATGGGCAGGAGCCGGCCGGTGAGGGTGAGCTCGCCGGTCATGGCCCAGCCGGGTTCCAGGGAGCGTCCGCCCAGGGCGGACAGCATGGCGGCAGCCAGGGTGATGCCCGCGGATGGGCCGTCCTTGGGGATGGCGCCCTCGGGCACGTGGATGTGCAGGGTCCAGCCCTCGAAGTCGGACGGCGAGAGCGCGTAGGAATCGGCGTGGGCGCGGAGGTAGCTGAGCGCGGCGCGCGCGCTTTCCTTCATGACATCGCCCAGGTTGCCGGTCAGGATCAGCTCGCCCTCTCCCTTGAACCGGGATGCTTCCACCGGCAGCACGGTGCCGCCCAGCTCGGTCCAGGCCAGCCCGCAGGCAAGTCCGGGGCCGGGCTCGACGAAGAACAGGTCGCGCTCCCGCTGGCGCTTGCCCAGGAGCCTGGCGATGGAATCCGCCCTCACGATCCGCCTGAAGCCGGCTATGCCCTCGGGCTTGTCCGCCCATCCGGCATCCACCGCGGCCTCGGCGGTCTTGCGGATGACGCGGGCCACTTCCCGTTCCAGGGAGCGCACGCCCGATTCCATGGTGTAGTGCCTGATGATCTCCAGGATCGCGTCGTCCCGTATGCGCAGGCCCGAGGTCCCGAGCCCGTTCTCCTCGAGCTGCCTGGGCACGATGAACTGCTTCGCGATCTCCAGCTTCTCGTACTCGCTGTAGCCGGGGATCTCGATCACCTCCATGCGGTCCAGGAGCGGATACGGTATGGAGTGGACCGAGTTGGCGGTGGTGACGAAGACCACGCGCGACAGGTCGTAGGGGACTTCCAGGTAGTGGTCGACGAAGGTCGCGTTCTGCTCGGGGTCCAGGACCTCCAGCAGGGCGCTCGCAGGGTCGCCGCGGAAGTCGCTGGACATCTTGTCCACCTCGTCCAGGAGGAAGACCGGGTTGGACGAACCCGCCTTGCGCATGCTCTGGAGGATCTTGCCGGGAAGCGCGCCCACGTAGGTCTTGCGGTGGCCGCGGATCTCGGCCTCGTCGCGCACCCCGCCCAGGCTGATGCGCGCGAAGTCCCGGTCCAGGGCGCGCGCGATGGAGCGGCCCAGGCTGGTCTTGCCGGTTCCCGGAGGGCCCACCAGGCAGAGGATGGGCCCCTTGAGGTTCTCGTTCAGGCGGCGAACCGCCACGAACTCCAGGATGCGCTCCTTGGCCTTCTTCATGCCGTAGTGGTCCCGGTCCAGGATGGCCCTGGCCTCGGCCAGGCTCTTGGCGTCGGCCTGCCTGGGCTGCCAGGGGAGGTCGGCCAGCCACTCGCAGTAGCCGCGGATCACGCCGGCCTCCGGCGACAGGGCCTGGAGCTTGGACAGCCTGCCCAGTTCCTTGCGCGCCTTCTGGAGCGTTTCCTCCGGCGGGTTCTTCTCCGCCAGCCGGCGCTCGAGCTCGGCGAACTCGCTCTCCTCGCCCTCGCGCCCCAGCTCCCGGTTGATTTCCTTGAGCTGCTCCTGCAGGAAGTAGTCCTTCTGGCTCTTCTCCATGCGCGCGCGCACTTTCTGGGAAATCTTCTTCTGCAGGGACAGGATCTCTATCTCCTGGGCC
>JAKLIU010000196.1 GCA_022709445.1 Spirochaetota bacterium
GGTGATGGACTGGGGCGGGGTGAGGGGACGGGCCGTCGCGTCGCGGGAGCCGCCGAAGGAGAAGCCCAGGTTGACCAAGGCCAGGTCTCCGCCCAGGTAGGCGCTGCAGGAGGCCGACAGGATGATGGCGAGGGTCAGGAAGGCGAGGGCGGGAATGCGGACTTTCATGGCGGACCTCCGACGGCTGCTCCCGGTCCGTGCGTGACCGGGCTTGATCATCGTCAGGATCTTTTTACATGGCTGCGGGCCGGCACGCGGACGACGCGTACCGCTTCATTCCATTATATCGCTCGCGGGGCAATTTTCACGCCCCGTCGGCGGATGCCCCCCCGGACCTGGCCGCGCGCAGCCGGTCGTGGATGAAACGCTCCACCAGGTCGGCCATGATCGTGGCGCCGTGGGTGTTCAGGTGAATGCCGTCTATCAGCAGGTGGAAGCCGTTGCGCGCGGAGATCTCGTCCCAGGTCTTTCCGAACATGGTGCGGTCCCAGTGCGCCTGGCTGCCCGCGCGGAGGAAATCCTCCAGGGTGATGGCCTTCTTGCGCGGGGCCCCCTGCAGGTAGGCCACCATGCGCTCGCGCAGCGGCAGGTAGGCGCAGCCCTCGGCGAAGGCGGTCTCCTTGGCGATCAGGGCGTACTCCTCGCTCCTGAGCCAGGCGTAGTGCCCGCTGTCCTCGCCTATGGGCGGGATGGAGGCTATGGCGATCGCGGCCCGGGTCCCGGCCTTGAGCCTGCGCACGATCAGCGTGAGGCTCTCGCGGTAGAACTGGGACGAGGGGATCTCCGGCAGGCGCTGCGTGGCCATGTAGCCCAGGGCCTTCTTCATGCCCAGGGTGGCGTTGGCGTCGTTGGTGCCGATGAGGACGATCACGCAGTCGGGGGAGAGCTCGACGATGGGGTCGACGCGCTGGTAGAGGTTCCAGGCCAGCTCGGAGTTGACCCCGGCGTTGACGAAGTCCGCCTCAGGCAGCCGGGACTTGAGCATGTCCACCCAGTTGACGCTCACGGCGCCGTGGGTGATGGAGTCCCCCGCGCAGACGACCAGGGGCCGGTCCCGGGGCGGCTCCCCGGCCGGGCGCCCGCGCGAGGCCAGCCAGGCCTCCGGGTTGTCGGCGGGCAGCTCGATGCGCAGCCTGGAGACGGTCAGCGCGAAGGAGACCAGCAGGGCCGTCGCCAGGAGGGCCAGGGCCACGCTCAGGATGATGAAGCTGGTCACGCTTCCCCGTCCTGCAGCCTGGCCAGCTCGGCCTGCACGGCTTCCAGGCGCTCCTGCATGGCCTGGATGGTGCGTTCCAGCCGGGCCTTCTCGCGGTCCAGCTGTTCGCGGGGGTCGGCGGCGGGCTTGCCGTTGCGGGCCAGGGCCTTCACGGCCTCCTGGCTCTTGCCCGCCTGGAACGCGTCGATGGCGGCCGCCCTCAGGTCGGGCCTGGCTATGCCCGCGACCAGTTTCATGGCGTCCCAGCCCAGGGCCGGGGGCACGTCCAGGTGGAAGGCCTTCATGGCCGACGATGCGCTGACGCGCGATACGCCCAGGGCGCGGTCTATGTAGTCCTCGAAGCGCACGAAGTGCTTCTTGCACAGGGCCTCGGCCTCGATCACCAGCTTGCCGAACTCGAGCATCAGCCTGCCGTTCTCCGGCAGCACGTTCTTGATGCGGGCGGTCAGCTCCGCGAACTCCGGTTCCTCGGAAAACACGTTGCGGTAGGCGCCCGACGCCTCGGCCTTCTCCAGGAGCTCGTGGAAGATGGACCAGAACTCGTTGGTGTGGGCGCGGGCCCCGGGCAGCCAGGCCTTGCGCTCGCAGTGCAGGTGGTGGGCGTACTCGTGCAGCGCCGTGTACACCAGCTGGCCGTCGGCCTGGAAGTTCTTGTTGTGTATGAGGATCTCGCGCGTGACCGGCTTGTACAGGCCGTTGACCATCGCGCTCTTCTTGCCGGAAAAGACGACGCTGAACTCGCTCTGGGGTTTCTCCACCGACAAGAGCAGCGCCTTCACTTGATCCTGGTTCATAGATCCTCGCTTGTGCGGCCAATGTAGCGCATGGGCCGATTTTGGACAATCACGGCAGGGTGCCGGGCGGGGACTTGACGTTTCCAGATCGGACATATATATTAAAAATCATATATTGCAGGAGGGGGAATCATGTCCGTTTCCGTCTACACCACGCCCAGCTGCGCCTACTGCCACAAGGTCAAGGATTGGCTCAAGGCGCGCGGCGTCCGCTATGATGAGTACAACGTGGCCAGCGACCAGCGCCGCGCCGACGAGATGGTGCGCAAGTCCGGCCAGATGGGCGTCCCGGTCACCGACGTGAACGGGCGCATCATCGTCGGCTTCAACACCTCGGCCCTGGAGAGCGCCCTGCGCTGAGTACCGCGACCGGCGCACGCGGCCCCGTACGGCGGCGCGTGTGTCCGGCATGCGATTCCTGACGCTGCTCCTCGCCCTCGCCCCCGGACTTTCCGTCCACGCCCAGGGCGCCCCTGTTCCAACTCCTCCCACGCCAGCCACGACGACCCTTGTCCTGGACGTCTCCAGCGCCTCCGGTACCTTCCTGGACCTGTCGGTCGGGACCGGCGACGGCTCGGCCGTCTTCAGGGCGGCCTGCCTCCTGCCCTGGGACTGGAGACCGCTGGCCGGGAGCGCCTCCGTCCCTGACGGCCTGCCCCTGGCCGGCTTCTCCCTGAGCGCCCCGGGGCTGCTGGCTGGCGGCGTGGAGCCTTCCGGACTCCGCTTCCTGTACCGGCCCTGCGCCGGAGGGACCGTCCTGGGCGGGAAGGGCCAGCCGTTTGCGCGGGCCGCTCCGCCCGGGGCCGGTACGCTCGCCGTCCAGGCGGGCTCGGGGGCGGGACTGTTCCTGGCCGCCCCGCGGGACGACCCGCTGCGCCGCAGCGTCGGCGCCTGGTTCGGGCCGGAGGGTTCCCCGGTCCGTGCTTTCGCCCTCCTGGGCCGTGAACCCGGGAGCGCCGGCGGCCCGTCCTGGTTCGACCCGCCCTCGCCGGAGGCCCGCCGCCTGTGGGCCTCGGTTTCCTGCTCCGCGGGAGACGGCCTGCCAGCGCTCAGGCTCGCCTGCGCCGGCAGCCTGGGCCTGCCCGGACCGGACGCCTGGGCGGCCCGCGCGGAAGCCGCCTGCCGCCTGGGGGCCGTCCGCCTGTCCGGGGAAGCCTCCTGCTCGTCGCGCGACTGGACCGGCCCGGACGGCGTCGGATCGGCGGGATACCGGCTGGCCGCCGACCTTTCCGTGGAGGAGGGTCCCGTGCCCCTCTCCCTGTCCTGGCGCAGCGGAGATGGATGGGACGACGGCCCTCCAGCGGGTTCGGCGGGACTGCGCCTGGGCCTGGGACCCGCCGCGCTCCGCCTGGAAGCCTCGGCCGGCCTGGACCTTGTCCTGGCGCCCGGCGCGGGGCCGCCGTCGCTGGACCTGGGCTTCTCCCTCAGGCCGGGCGAACGCGGACGGCTCACGCTGTCCGGCGATTGGCTCGACGCCGGCGGGGAGGACCGGTGGCGGGCGGAGCTGTCGCTGGATCGCGGGGCCGGACCCGGGATGGGCGCCCGGCTGGAGGCGGGCATCGACGGGACGGGTCCCTGGCTGGAAGGCGCGTGCTCGGTCGGGCTGGGCGGGCCGCGATGGGAGCTGGAGCTGGAGCTCGGTACCAGGACGCCCTTCAGGCCGGACGGCCGGGGGGAGCTGGAGCTGTCATGCTCGTCGTTCCTGGTCCTGCCCTGAATTCCCGCTTTACCGATCCGGTGAAAGATACTACTCTGGACGCCCGGGCCGGCACGGATCCAAGGAGCGTCCATGAGGATAGACACAGCGAGCGCCGCTTTCATAGCGGTCGACGTACAGAATGATTTCTGCCCCGGCGGCGCCCTCGCGGTCGAACGCGGCGACGAGGTGGTCCCGATCATCAACCGCCTGGCCCCCGCGTTCGCGCTCAGGGTGGCCACCCAGGACTGGCATCCGGCGGGTCACGTGTCCTTCGCCTCCAGCCACCCGGGCAAGCGCCCGCACGATGGCGACGATTCCGGCGACCCGCGCAGCCTGTGGCCGGACCACTGCGTGCAGGGCAGCCCAGGGGCGGAGTTCCACCCGGGACTGGATCCCCGGCCCTGGCAGCTGATAGTCCGCAAGGGCTTCCGCCCGGACCTGGACAGCTACTCGGCGTTTTTCGAGAACGACGCCTCGACGGGCACCGGGCTGGACGGCTGGCTGCGCGGCCTGGGGGTCGGCACCGTGGTGCTGGCCGGGCTTGCCCTGGACTACTGCGTGTTCTTCAGCGCCATGGACGCCATCAGGCTCGGGTACCGCACCGTGGTGGTCCGCGACGCCTGCCGGGCCGTGGACCTGCCCGCGGGCAACGCCGACCGGGCACTCGCCGAGCTGGCGTCGCGCGGGGCGTCC
>JAKLIU010000197.1 GCA_022709445.1 Spirochaetota bacterium
CCCACCTCCACTACGAGATCCACCTGGGCACCGACACCATCGACCCGCTGCGCTACATCAACCGGCGCTCCGACCGGGCCACGTTGACGAACCCGTAACCCTCCGGTACCATAGCCCCATGGCCTCATCCCGCGACATCCTCGTGAATACCCTCCTCGGCCCCGACAGCTCGTTCCGGGGTGAACTGGCCGTGGACGGCTTCGTCCGCATCGACGGGGACCTGCGGGGATCGCTCAGGAGCTCCGGCAAGGTGGTCGTCAGCGAGCTGGCGCGCTGCGAGGCCAGCATCGTGGCGCGCTCGGCGGTCGTGGGCGGGGTGGTGCGCGGGGACGTGTGCGTGAGCGAACGGCTGACCCTGCTGGAGGGCGGCATGATCGTTGGGAACGTGTTCGCCCCCAGGCTGGACGCAACCGGCGACGTGGTCATACACGGCGACGTGGAGGTGTCCGGCACGGCCGAGGGGGCCGAGGAGGCCATGATCGCCTTCCTCAAGCGGCACGATTCGGGCCTCCGGCCGCTCGGCTACGACCTGCGGCCGCAGGGCCAGGGCGGCGAGCCGTGGCGAAAGTAGAGCTGCCGGACCACCTGACGGCGGGCTTCGTGCCCGGGATGCTCGGGCGCAGGCCGGAGCGGAAGAAGGAAACGCCCAAGGCGGGCGCCTTCAGGTCCGTGTTCAGGACCGCCGAGCGCGCCGAGGCCACCCCGGCGGCCGCCGGCGAACCCTACTCGGAGGCCGAGGTTTCCGAGCTCATGGACGGGATCCACGAGGCCGGCGACCTGCTCCGGCGGGACCAGAACGCGGAGAACGTCCGGGTTTACAAGAAGGCCGTCCGCGATTTCATGCACTACGTGGTGGAACGGGCCTTTGCGGTGGAGGAGCGGAGTTCCGGCAGGAACATCCTCAAGCGGAAGAAATTCACCACCGTCGCGGTGATCGACGAGAAGCTGGAGCGGCTGGCGGCCGAGGTGCTGTCCGCCCAGCGCGACAGGCTGGACATACTCAAGCGGATGGACGAGATACACGGTCTGCTCGTCGACCTACTACGTTGAATGCTGCGGGCCGGGCCGGCGCCCGGACGGGGAGTGCCATACATGGATGACTATCTCGACCACGAACTGTCGGAAGAGGATCTCAGCGGGCTGGAGGACGACCACGTCGAGCGCGCGGACGGGAAGGCCCACCGCTTCGAGACCGGCGCGCCGCTCTGGCGGATCAAGGCCGATCCCTACAACGAGACCTACTACGCCACCTTCGACAAGCCCCTGGAGCGCGGGATGCGCGTGGTGGCGCCCACCCGGTACGGCAAGGACCTCTGCCTGGTGCTGGGTGGCGTGGAGCACCCGGGCACGGTCCGCTCGGACGAGGTGGTCAAGGTGGAGCGCCTGGCCGAGCCGGCCGACGACGAGCGGAGGGCCGCCGACATCGTCAAGGAGAAGCGCGCCTTCGAGCTTTGCCAGGAGAAGATCAAGGCCCACGGGCTGCCCATGAAGCTGGTGTTCTCCCACTACCTGTTCGACGAATCCAAGGTGCTGTTCTTCTTCACGGCCGACTCGCGCGTGGACTTCCGCGACCTGGTCAAGGACCTGGTGTCCGTCTTCAAGATGCGCATCGAGCTGCGCCAGATAGGCGTGCGCGACGAGGCCAGGGTGGTCGGCGGCTGCGGGGTCTGCGGGCGCATGCTCTGCTGCCACGGCGTCACCGACAAGCTGGTGCCCGTGTCCATCAAGATGGCCAAGGACCAGAATCTGTCCCTCAACTCGCTCAAGATCTCCGGTCCCTGCGGGCGGCTGCTCTGCTGCCTGGCCTACGAGTACGGCTTCTACCGGGAAGCCCGCCGCGGCATGCCCAACGAGGGAGCCCGGGTCCAGTACGACGGCACCGTCTTCCGCGTCATCGAGGTGAACGTGCCCGCCGGCCGCTTCAGGCTCTCCGGCGAGGACGGCCGCTACCTGGAGGCCACCGCCGACCGTTTCGCCCAGCGCGACGGCAAGTGGGTCCTCCTGGACGAGCCGCCCGCGGCCGACTGAGGCCGACAGAGGCCGACAGAGGCGGACCGAGGCGGAGCGCCCGGTGTCCGGGGCATGAAAAAGGCGCGTTCCTCGCGGCGACGCGCCTTTTTTCCGCTCCCGCGGGGGCGCGCGGCCTACTCGGTGAAGCCGGTCACTTCCAGCTCGAAGACCAGGTAGCTGTTGGGCGGAATTACGCCGTTGCCGTAGCCGGTGGGGCCGTAGGCGAATTCCGGCGGGATGGCCACCAGGCGCTTTTCGCCCAGCTTCATGTCCATGGCCACCATCTCCCAGCCGGGGATGACCTGCCCGGCGCCCAGCTCGAACTCGATGGGACCGCCGTGGTTGGATGACTGGTCGAAGACCGTGCCGTTCGGCAGCATGCCCTTGTAGGCCATGTTCACCAGCCAGAAGCGGCGCATGACCTCGCCCGTGCCTTCCGCGATGACCTGGTTCAGGAAGCCGTTGGGGCCTTCCACCAGCCCGGGCCAGCGTTGCTTGATGCCTTCCACCATGGCGGCGCGGCTCCTCAGGTAGCGGTCCTGGGCGCCCTGGATCGCGCTGGCGTAGAGGGCGTTCCAGGTGGCCTGGTCGGTCTTGAAGCCCTGGGCGTCCGTGCCGACGCGCTCGATGGTGACCCGCCTGATGAGGTCGCCCTTGCGGATCTTCTTGATGACGTCCAGCCCGCGGATGACGTTCCCGAAGATGGTGTACCGGCCGTCCAGGTAGGCGGCCTCGTCCAGGGTGATGTAGAACTGGCTGCCGTTGGTGTCGGTGCCGTGGTTGGCCATGGCGACCACGCCCATGGAGTCGTGGTGCAGGTCCGGGTTGATCTCGTCGGGGAAGTTGTAGCCCGGGTCGCCCGAGCCGTCGCCCGCCGGGTCGCCGCCCTGGATGACGAAGCCCTCCTCCACGCGGTGGAAGCTCAGCCTGTCGTAGAAGGGCACGCCGCCGGTCGCGTCCAGGGAGCCTTCCGCCAGGCCTATGAAGTTGGCCACCGTGAGCGGCGCCTTGCGGTATTCCAGGTTGACGACGATCAGGCCGCGGTCCGTCTCGATGCGGGCGTACAGGCCGTCGGGCAGCCTGTCCTGCCTGGCGCAGGAGAGGGCCAGTGCGGCGAGGGCGATCGCGAGGGCCGCCAGCCCCGCCGTGCGTGCGTATTTCATCGGGAGCCTCCGGGTTCTGGTATGGGGCGGTCCGCGAGGGCGCGGGCCGCACCGGGAACGTAGCACGGAAGCGCGTCCGGGGACAAGCTCGCCGCCCGGGGGTATACTGGCGGCGGAGGGTAGCCATGGAAGAAGAGCCGTATCGGAGGCCCAGCTGGGACGAGTATTTCATGGAGGTCTGCCGCGCAATCGCCAAGCGCGCCACCTGCGACCGCGGCCGCTCCGGCTGCGTCATAGCCCGCGACCACCAGATCCTGGCCACCGGCTACGTGGGAGCGCCTGCAGGCCTGCCGCACTGCGACGAGGCCGGCCACCAGCTCAAGCAGCTGGTCCATGAGGACGGCACGGTCACCAGGCACTGCGTGCGTACCGTCCACGCCGAGCAGAACGCCATCTGCCAGTCGGCCCGGCGCGGCATCGGGATAGGCGGCGCGACCCTGTACTGCCGCATGACCCCCTGCCGCTCCTGCGCCATGATGATCATCAACTGCGGCGTCGTGCGGGTGGTCTGCGAGCGGAAGTACCACGACGGCGCGGAGAGCGAGTCCATGTTCGCCCAGGCGGGCGTCGCCCTGGAATACGCGAGCGAGGAGCTGCAGCGCTACGAGAACCAGTGAGTGCTTGTGCCCCGGGCCGGATATCGGTACCTTAGGCCCGTGGCGATACGAATACTCTGCATCGGCGAGATAGTCGGCAAGTCCGGCATCTTCGCCCTGAAAAAACTCCTCCCCGCGCTCAAGAAGGAGCGCCGGATAGACTTCACGCTGGCCTGCGCCAACGGGGCGACCGGCGGGGCCGGCCTGGGCAAGGCCCACTCGGGGTACCTGCGCAAGCTGGGCATCGACGTGCTCACCCTGGGCGAGGCCGCCTTCTTCAAGAAGGACATCGTGGAGGCGTTCCCCGTCTCGCCCTGGCTCCTCAGGCCGGCCAACCACCCGCCGGGCGTGCCCGGGCGCGGCCTCAGGGTCTACAAGACGGGAGGGGCCGCCATGCCGGTGGCGGTGATCCAGCTCCTGGGCCAGGCGGGCTTCGGCCGCATCCATCTGGACAATCCCTTCCTGACCCTGGACGCGGCCCTCGAGCACCTGAAGTCCGAGGCCAGGACGATCATCCTGGATTTCAGGGCGACCACCACGGCGGAGAAGATCGCCATGGCCCGGTACGCGGACGG
>JAKLIU010000198.1 GCA_022709445.1 Spirochaetota bacterium
TCCCTACGAATCGTCCCCCTCCGATGGTTACGGCCCGGCGGACAACGACGGCGACGACTACGGCAATTACGACGACTACGACGACTCCGGCTACGGCGACGCGCTCGACCCCTGGGCCTCGCTCGGGACGGTGCTGGAGGGCATGGAACCCTGGCTGGAAGGCATCAAGGCCGCCGACCTCGGCCTGATCCTGACCGAGGACCGGGCATGGCTGCGCGGCAACCTGCGCGTGGACCCCGCCTCGGAACCGGGAAAGATGGCCGTCGCGGCGGCCGCCGGCTCCTCCGGGCTCCCCTACCTGTCCTGGGCCGAGGCCGACGCCCTGGTGGCGGGCGCGTGGTCCATGCCCGCCGACTGGTACCTCGCCTTCCTCGAACCCCTCTACCGGTCGATGTTCCCGGACGACGAGCTGGCCGGCCTGCTCGTCGACAGCATGCGGGAGTACAGCGCCGCGGCGGGCATGAACGGGGCCATGTCCCTGAGCCTGGGCCTGTCCCCCGAACTGGTCCGGGCCATCCGCGACGACGAGCAGTTCGAGGACGCGGAAAAAATGGAGCTCTTGAGGCGCGGCCTGAAACTGGACGCGACCTGCGTCGCCCAGCTCAAGGACCGCCAGGCCTTCCGCGACGCCGTGGCGGCCTCCATGGAGCTCATGAAGGACCCGGCCTATGCGGCGTACACGGAATCCTCCGGGTTCTCCATGGAGACCCGACGCAGCTCGGGAACCGCCGACGGTATGCCCTGGGACCGCTATACGATCACGGCCACGCCGGTCGCCGGCATGGCGGGCATGGAAACGGTGATAGCCGGCATGATGTTCGAGCTGCTGGGCGGCTACGAGTACTGGTACAAGGGCGACAACGCCGTCTACGGCATCGGCATGGGCAACTCGGCCAAGGCCCTCGCCGTACGGGGCAAGGCCCTGAAGCCGCTCTCGGCCGACAAGGCCTTCCTGGCCTCGCGCGCCGGCATGCCGGCGGACGCCAAGGGCGTGTTCTGGCTCTCGACCAGGGCCCTCGCAGGCCTGTACCTGCAGTTCGCCCCCGCGGATGGACCCGCCCCGGCCATCGACCCGGCCAGGCTCGGCGGCCTGATCGGCTGGATCTCCGCCTCCAGGGAGGCGGGAACCGGCGGCGCGGCCAGCCTGGGCATGGGCTTCGGCATCGGGGCGGCGGACATCAAGGCCATCGCCTCGATCGGCAAGTGAGGATACATGAACGACCCAAAGGAAGCCTTCGGGCGGCTCTATGACATCGTCAGGCAGCTCAGGGGGCCGGACGGCTGCCCCTGGGACCGCGAGCAGACCCCGGCCAGCATACGGGGCAACCTGATAGAGGAAGCCTACGAGTGCGTGGAGGCCGTGAACGAGGGCGACCCGGCCCACGTCCGCGAGGAGCTGGGGGACCTGTACCTGCTCGCGGCCATGTACTCGTCCATGTACGAGGAATCCGGCGCGTTCAGCGCGGCCGACTCGCTGACCGACATTGCGGAGAAGCTCATCAGGCGTCACCCGCACGTGTTCGGCGACTCCGTGGCCGACACGCCCGACGCGGTCATCAGGCAGTGGAACGACATCAAGGTGAACGTGGAAGGCCGCCGGAAGAAGGACTCGGCCATCGACGGGGTATCCCGCGCCTTGCCGCCCCTGGAACGCGCCTACCGCGTGCAGAAGGCCGCGGCAAAGGCCGGGTTCGACTGGCCCGACCATGAAGGCCCCTGGGAGAAGCTCCGCGAGGAGCTGGCCGAGGCCGAGGAGGCCTGCACCGCCCCGGACGCGTCGCCCGATCGCATCGAGGACGAGATAGGCGACCTGTTCTTCTCCGCGGTCAACGTGGCGCGCAAGCACCATGTGGACCCAGCCATCGCCATGCACCGCGCCCTGGAGAAATTCTCCGCGCGCTTCCGCCACGTGGAAAAGCGCATGGCGGAGACCGGCCAGCCCATGAAGGAAGGCATGCTCGGGGTCATGGACGGTTTCTGGGACGAGGCGAAGAGGCTGGGCCTCTAGCGCCTCGGCTCAGTAGACGCGCCGGCGGCGGTAGCGGCGCAGCTTGTCGCTCATCACGCGGATGAGCCCGGCGTCGCTGGCCAGGTTGGCTTCGTCGCGGTCCTTGAACGAGCGTATCACCACGTAGCGGGACATGTCGGGCGAGCCGCCCTGCTCGTCGTAGGCGTCGATGAAATGCAGCCAGTCCTCCTCGCGCTCGGACAGGAGGCGGGCCGCGCCGTCCCGCACGCCCGCCCGGGCGCAGAGCATCCCCACGCGCCCCCTGAGCAGGGACAGCGACTCCATGGACTCGTCGAAGGGAGTGCCGGGCAGCGGTTCCCAGCACAGCTTCACGAAGGGGTGGTCTGCCCTGGACAGGGCCTCGTCGGCGCGGCGGTAGGAATCGAGGATGGAACCGCGGGCCATGCCGAAACACAGGGTGACGCCGGAAGCCCCCGCGAGGTCCCCCAGGTCCCGGACGGCGGCGGCGAAGGCCTTGGCCTCGCCGCGGCGGGCGCCCCTGGGCGGCGGGGCCCACATCCTGATCACGGGCGCCTGCAGGATGCGCGCGCTCGCCAGCACCCGCGAGAAGGCCGCGGGGGCGTGCAGGCCGGGCCGGTAGAGCGTGGAATAGGAGACGGTGCAGAGACCCGCCCGGAGGGTGGCCATCATGGCCCGGCCGGCGGAGAGCTCGTCTCCCGGCTCCAGGAAGCCGTCGTCCGACCACTCCACCCCGCTCACGCCGGCGTCGATGGCGGACCTGAGGACCTCGTCGATCGATGCGCCCAGGAGGGCGGCCGAGGAAAGCGCCGGGCGGATCATGGAATGGCTGGAACCTCCGCTCGATTCTAGCCCATGCCCGGCGGGCTTACAAGCGAAACCGGCCGCCCGGGAACCGGCACCATGAGGACCGCGGCCTGCGCCTCCACGGCTTCCCGCCTGCCGGTAGCGTCCACGCGCTCCCCGGTCTTGGCCTTGACCGATACCCGGTCGACCGACAGGCCGGCGATCTCCGCGATGGACGCGCGCATGGCGGCCATGTGCGGACCGAGCCGGGGGGACTCCAGCACCACCGTCGCGTCCAGGTTGCCGATGGCCCAGCCCGCCTCCCGGGCAAGCGCGACGGCCCGCTCCAGGAACAGGCGCGAGGGAGCGTCCTTCCAGCGCGGATCCGATGGCGGGAAGTGCGTGCCTATGTCGCCCAGGGCGCAGGCGCCGAGCACCGCGTCCACGATGGCGTGCAGGAGCGCGTCCCCGTCGGAATGGCCGTCCTCGCCCAGGTCGGAGGGCACGGCCACCCCGCCCAGCACGAGCGGGCGTCCGGGCACCAGGCGGTGCCGGTCCCAGCCCTGGCCTATCCTCGGGACGCCGTTCACGGCAGGTCCTCCGGGAAGGTGATCTTGCGGTTGTCCCGCTCGCCGTCCACCACCCGCACCGCGCCGCCGGCGGCCGCCCAGAGCTCGGCGTCGTCGGTAACCGAGGCCGCGACGGAGGCCAGGCTTCCGTCGCGGCAGACGGCCAGCAGGGCTGCGAAGGGATAGGCCTGGGGCGTCTGGATGGCGCGCAGGCTGGAGCGGCGGAGGTGCTGCTCGACCATCCCGGATCCGTCCAGGCGCTTGATGGTGTCGGTGACGGGAATCCCGGGGATGCAGGCGACGCCGATGCCGGTCCCGCGTCCGGGGAGCGAGACCCCTTCCAGCACCCTGGCCACGAGGGCCGCCCCGGCGAAGGGCCGGGCGCCGTCATGGACCAGCACGATGTCGGGGGCCAGGGACTCCAGGGCCTCGAGGCCCGCGCGTACGCTGTCGGCGCGCTCAGCCCCGCCCTCGGCGAAGGACAGTCGCGCCCCGTGGAGCTCCAGGAACTCCCAGTCGAGCACGCGCCTGGCCTCGGGGATGCCCCCGGGCGGCACCACCGCCACCACGGCGGCGCAGCCGTCCATGGACAGGAAGACGGAGAGCGAGCGCTCCAGCACGGGGCGGCCGTCGACGAGGCGGTATTCTTTCTTCACGGGGCCGAAACGGGAGCTCCTGCCGGCGGCGACCACCACGGCCGCGAAGCGCACCGCGCGCTCAGCTTTCCAGGCGCGCCCGGATGAGCTCGGCGATCTCGTCCTTGGACTTGTCCAGCGAGAACGACACCTCGTCCTGCAGCAGGTTGAGCGCGGAGTCGTAGAGCTTGCGTTCCAGGATGGGCAGCTCCTTGATCTTGGAGCGGTGGTAGAGCGAGCGCACCACGCTGGCTATGTCCATCACCGAGCCCTTCTTGAGGAGGTCCAGGTTCATCTGGTAGCGGAGCTTCCAGTCCGTGGGGATGGGCGCGTACTCCTCGGAGATG
>JAKLIU010000199.1 GCA_022709445.1 Spirochaetota bacterium
GTTCGAGGTGGAGCGCGGCGAGATACTCCTGGGGTTCTTCTTCTTTCCCCGGAAGGGCAAGATGCTGGTCATAGGGCGGAACGCCAACGCGCAGGTGGACCTGGGCGGGCTCCTGGCCGGCTTCGGCGGCGGCGGGCACCGGCAGGCGGCCTCCGCCACGGTCAAGACCGACGAGGGGCGGCGCTTCATCGACCGGCTCCTGGTCTACCTGGAGGGGATGCTCGCCCCGGCCGCCACCGCGGCCGACATCATGACCGCCGAGGTGGACGTCCTGTCCCCCGACATGAGCCTCCTGGAGGCGTCCCTGTTCCTGGAGCGGGTCTGGCACACGGCCGCGCCTGTCGTGGACGGGGATCGGCGGCTCTTGGGCTTCCTGTCCCTGCGCGACATCAGCAAGGGGCGCAAGGCCGGGCAGATGCACGTGCCGGTGCGCACCTTCATGGCGCGCGAGGTGGTGACCGGCAGCCCCGCCATGACCGTCAGGGAGATCGACGAGCTCCTGTTCGAGCACGACGTGGGCCACCTGCCAATCGTGGAGGACGGGCGTCTGGCGGGCATGGTGACGCGGCGGGACCTCCTGGACTTCAAGCGCGACGACCGCAGGCGCCGGGAAGAACTCCTGGACGGGCTGGGCGTGGCGCGCGCGGACGGCGCTTCCGGGCAGGGAGCTCCCGCGCGGGCTGACGCCGCGCCCGCTCCAGCCCCGGCCTGAGGCATCAGCTCCGGGAGGATCGGGCGCTCATGCTTGAGGTGTCCGCTCCCGCAGGAGCGGTCGATCCGGCGCGGGAATCGTTTGGCAAGGGCCGGAGCATCGGCTATAGTGGTTCCAAGAACGGGAGGCAGCCATGCAGGACGCCGATATCCTTGCCGCCATCAAGGCGGGCATGAAGGGTGAGCTTGATTCGGTCACCGTGTACGAGGACGCCGCGGCGGCGGCCACGGGCGAGGTGAAGGAGTTCTTCGCGGAGCGGGCGGAGGCCGAGAAACGGCACTTCAACTACCTCCTGGACTACTATCGCAGCAAGGTGGTCAACCTGACACCCGAGCGGAACGTGGAGGCCGACCTGCGCGGCTCCTGGCGCTCCGCCATCATCGGGCGGGAGTTCCTGCAGCAGGTGGCCGGATCCAGGCACCTGATGGCGGCGGTCGCGGCGGCCACCCACCTGGAGTTCGACGCGGTGCGCCTGTACCGCGACTGGCTGGCCAGGACAGAATCCCAAGAGCTGAGGAATCTCCTCTCGACCCTGGTCGAGTGGGAAGAGCGGCACTACGCCGACCTCCTCCTCATGCAGGAAGAGATCCAGGAGCATTTCTTCGATATAAACCACTTCGAGCCGTTCTGAACCGCCGCGGGCTCGCGGCGATGGATCCGTCCGGCCAACCCGGCCGGGCGGGTCGCGCGGATCTCCGGCCCGGCCTGCGTGCCCTATTTGTTAAAGTCCTTGACAATCTCGGTTTCCCGTTCCAAGCTTCCGGCACGTGGAGGCTCCCATGACAGAAACCGGCAATGATTCCCGCATGAGCGGCGCGAACTACAAGAAAGCCCTGCTCCTGGGCTTCGGGCTCTTCGCGGCGCAGCTCATGTGGATGCTCTACAACAATTACATGCCGCTCTTCCTGCAGGCCGGCGGGCAGGGATTCTCTTCGGGCACCTTCACCCTGGGCTTCGGCCTGAGCGCCACGCTGACCGGCTTCATCATGACCCTGGACAACATAGCGGCCTTCTTCATCCAGCCGCTCATGGGGCCGGTGAGCGACCGCACCCGCACCCGGCTGGGCAGGCGCATGCCCTGGATCCTGGCCTTCGCCCCCCTGTCGGCCCTGGCCTTTGCCGCGATTCCGCTCGGACCGCTCATGATCAGCCCCGGGCTTTCCGGGAACCTGGCCGCCCTGAAGGGACCCTTCGCGATCACCATGGTCTCCGCGATCGTGATGGTGCTGTGCATGGCCCTCTGGCGCACGCCCATGTTCGCCCTGATGCCGGACCTCTTCCCCTCGCCGCTGCGGTCCAAGGCCAACGCCCTGATCAACATAATGTCGGGCATCGGGGGCATCATCGCTTTCGCGGCCGGCGGCATGCTCTTCGGTATGTTCGCCGCCCTGCCCTTCTGGTTCGGGGCCGCCGTGACCCTCGCGGCCACCGGCGTGCTGGTCCTGTCCATCCGCGAACCCGCGCTGCCCGCGGAGGCGCCCGGGGCGAAGGGCGTGCCCGGGGTGCTGGCCAGGCTCCGCGCGCTGCCTCCCGCGCGCCGCAAGAGCCTGGCGCTCCTGGTGCTGACCGTCTTCTGCTACATGGTCGGCTACATGGCGATCGAGACCTTTTTCTCGTCCTTCGCGGTCACCGCCCTGGGACTCAAGCCCTCGCTGGCGGCGGTGCTGCTGGCCATTTCCTACGTATCGTTCCTGGCTTTCGCCCTCCCGGCCGCCGCGGTGGCCAAGCGCTTCGGGCGCAAGCGGACGGTAGCCGCCGGCCTTGCCATATTCGGCCTGGGCCTCCTGGCGATATGGCTCTTCCCGACCCTGCCGGTGGTGGCCGCGATGCTCTTCCTGGGCGGCTTCGGCTGGGCCCTGGTGAACATCAACTGCTTCCCGATGATCCTCGACACCTCCACGGACGAGTCGCTGTCCGGGACCTTCTCCGGACTGTACTTCATAGCGACGACCCTGGCGGGCACCCTGGGCCCCATACTCAACGGGCGCATCATCGACCTGGCCGGCCGGGATTACCGGGTGATCTTCCTGGTATGCCCCGCCTTCTTCGCCCTGTCCTTCCTGGCCCTGCAGGGCGTGCGCTCGGGCGAGGTCAAGGCCGCGGAGCCGGCCGCATGAACGGCGAGTCCCTGGACGCCAGCGGCACGCTGACCGCGCCGGGCTTCGCGCGCGTGGCCGCCGTGTTCGACGCGCAGCTGGCCGCGGGACTCCACCACGGGGCCCAGCTCTGCGTGCGCCTGGGGGGAAAGATCGTGGTGGACCGCTGGGGAGGCTTCGCCGACCGGGCCCGCGCGCGGCCCGTCCTGCGGGACACGCCCTTCATGGCCTACTCGGCCACCAAGGCCTTCACCGCGGCCTGCGTCCACCTCCTGTCCGACCGCGGGCTCCTGGACCTGGACGGACCGGTGGCCGCCATCTGGCCAGCCTTCGGGCGCCACGGCAAGGAAAGCATCACGATCCGCCAGCTCCTGACCCACCAGGCGGGCATACCCGGGAAGACCGGCGCGGCGGAGCTGCTCTCCTGGCTCTCCCCACGGGCAGCAGCGCGGCGGGTAGCCGGCATGAAGCCGGTCCATGCGCCCGGCGCGCGCACCATGTACCATTCCACCAGCGCGGGCTGGGCCCTGGGCGAGATCATACGCCGGGTATCGGGTCTGGAAGCGGCGGAATTCCTCAGGCGGGAGTTCCTGGAGCCCCTGGGCATGCGCGACAGCTTCCCGGGCCTGCCGCCGCGGGAGTACCGCCGCGCGTCGCGCATCCACAGCGGGGACCGGAGGCAGGCCCTGGCCGCCGCGGTGTTCTCCAATCCGCTCTACCGTTCGCTCTACCTGCCGGCGGCCTCGCTCAACACCACCGCCTCCGACCTTGCCGTCTTCTACGACATGCTCCGCGCCGGCGGCGAGCGCTCCGGCAGGCGATACCTGTCCTCAGGGGCCGTGGCGGGGGCGACCGCGATGCGCCACGACGGTCCCGACGGGGATTCCGGCCTGCGGGTCCGCTGGGCCTCGGGCTTCGGGCTGGGCGGCTACTCGCCCTTCCCCGACGAGGATATACGGCACATGGGCAGGGGCGCGGACGAACGCAGCTTCGGGCACTCGGGCCAGGGGGGCTGCGCCTTCGGCTGGGCCGACCCGAGCTCCGGGCTGGTCTTCGCCTTCACCTGCAACCGCTTCCTGGAACTCAAGGCCGCGCACGCGCGCTTCAGGGACCTGGCCGACGCCTGCTGGGGCGCGCTGGGCCGCTGAAGGGCGAAGTAGCTGCCTCTAGTCCGAAAAAAACGGCCCCGCGCGAGCGGGGCCGTTCCATCTCTGGGAGCCGTAAGTCAGAGGTGCGTCACCGAGAGCGTGTAGGTGGCGGTCTGGGCCTGCTTGGAGGTGTTGGTCACCACCAGGCGGTAGGTGCCGGCCGCTCCCTTGGTATCGTAGCTCAGGGCGGTGGTGCCCGAGGCGAGCTTGATGCCGGTCGGGCCGTAGAGGACTAGGGTCATCTTGGCCTTGCTGTTGGTCCAGCTCATGGCCGCCTTGATGACGCCGCCGGAGACGTAGACCTCATGGCTGGCGGTCTGTCCCTTGAGCAGGGTGCCCGTGAAGGTCT